>CAVHKV010000288.1:0-2001 GCA_963636635.1 uncultured Bacteroidales bacterium | reverse complement strand
TGATCCGCTTGTCTTCCGCGCTCCCGTAGCTTTCGATGAAGCCCTTCTGCTCCATACGGCTCACGAGGCCGGCCGTGACGGATTGGGAGAGCTGCAGCTTCTTCTCAAGCTCCTTCAGCGACATCTCGCAGTTGGGACTCTCCATGATCGCCGCAATCGCTCCGCCTTGGGACATCGTAATGTCCAGGTCTTTGACGGCGTTTTGGCACTTCTTCTGAATGACGTTGTAGAGCATCCGGAACGCCGTTATGTGGTAGTCGTCCTGGGCCAATTCCCATCCACCTCCTTCAGCACATCGACTGTAGCGAAGGCAGGCTTAGCATGTCAATACCATGAGATTGATTCCTAGGAATTTTCCTCCCTTATGCTCCCTCAGATGGTGGGACGAGCCGAGAGCCGGGCCGAAGCCTTCCCGAACAAACTAACGAACTGCTTCACGGCCTCCTTTGCGGGATGCGGCGCCGCCTTGGCACTTGAAGCTCCGGTCGCTCGCGGAGCTGTTCCCGGGAGAGCTCGACGCCCCGCCGGTTTCTTGAACATCTCGGCCTTCGTGACGATTTCCTGCGGAACCCTCTTGTTGAGCTCGAGGACGCGCTCGGCATAGTTGAGCTCAGCATCGCCGAGAAAGACGGACACCTTGGCGGCGCCGAGGTTTTCAATGGTTGCCTGCTTGGCCGGCTCGTTGTCGGCGGCGTCTCGGAACCTTTCCATCGCAAGCTGGGCCATCCGCTGATACGCGGGGCCAAACGGCACCACGCGTATGCCAAACTCGTTTGCCATGAGCCGGTTCAGCTCGCCCATACCGGCCCGGTCGAGGTCTCCCCAGAACAGGAACTCCACCGACTTGGCGCCAAGGGATTCCTGCAGATTCAAGAGGTCGCCCAGCCTCGATGTGATGACGCTGCCCTGGGCATAGATGGCGCCATGCACCCTCTCGCCCAGCACGCAGGCATGCCCATGTTCGTAGAGCTGCGCTTGCACGAGATGGTAGGGATCATAGTTTTCGAGAATCAGAATCCTCATGTGCTCGCGCTTGCGCGGGATGAAATGCTCAAGGCCAATCGTCATGTCGATGCGATAGCGAACGAGCCTTTCAACTCCCATTGCTTTGAGCATCGCTTTTGTCTTGGATTCGCCCAAGGCCTTCTCATTGGCAAATAGCTGGTACGAGAGCTCGTGGCGCGATATGTCCACCGAGCCAATCATTCCCGTGGCCTCGAGCTGTTCGCTCATCTTTCGAAGGACGGGGAGAAACTTCTCGATCTTCTCGGGGTGGGCAAGCAGCCACCCGTTCACCCATATACGGCGGTCGAGCGAACGGACCTCGTCCTTTAGGTCCTCCTCACGCCTCTTGGCCCTCTCGCGAACATCCCTCTCCGTCACCCTATTGGCCTGCGCCCCCGGCTCGAGAACGACCTTGTAACTCATCGTGTCGCCCACAAGCTCGTCGGGCTGAAGGATGCCCTCGGAAACCAGCTCCTTCCAGAAGCGGCCCTGTACCTTCTGGGCCGCGAGGATGTTCCCGATGACGCACGCCGTCAGGGGCTTCCTCAGGGGATTTTGAAGGCTATGGGCGATCTCCTGCGCCTGCGAGCGCGATACCTGCGGAAGCGCCAAGCGAATGCTGTCATCCAGAGCCAAGCTTGCCACCATGTCGGTCTCCTTTCTCTCCAGGTGCCACCAGAGTAGAAGACCATCCGGACATTAAACGTTTTGCCTGGTAGATGGTGTTGGCTTACAAAAAGCCGGGAGGCGCAGCCTTGCAGCTACGCCTCCCCGCTCGCTTAGCTTGTTGAGTTGCCGCTCGCTACGGCCTCTGGCCCATGCCGCCCTCGAGGGTGATGGTCTCGCCGTTCATGTACTTGAAGTCGGGGCCGCAGAGCTGCACGACCACGCGGCCAATCTCCTTCTCCGAGTCGCCGTAGTGACCGGCTGGCGGCATGTGGACGTTGGCCTTGAAGGCCTCGGGATATGCGGCCTCGAAGTTCTCGAGCTGGGCGG
>CAVHKV010000287.1:0-2042 GCA_963636635.1 uncultured Bacteroidales bacterium | reverse complement strand
ACCCCAACGCCGGCACCGTGCTGGCCCACCGCGGCGGCCGCTTCCCCGCCCCGCTCAACTCGCTGAAGAACTAGGGACCTGGGCGCCCGGTGATTTTGCATACCGCAATTGGAACTCGCGGCCGCAGCGCGGCTTGGCGTAGCTTGGGCCTTGGGCGAGCCGCGCGGGGTTTTGTGGCCGCGGTCGCCCGGTTGGGCAGCTTGCGCCGCGACCGGGCGGTACGGGATCTTGCGGCCGTGGATGCCGGGCCGCGCGCCACGATTGCAGGAGCCGTGACCGGAGCCACCTGGCTGGGCGGCTTGTGCCGTGGCTTGTGCCGCGGCCGGGCGGTACGGGATCTTGCGGCCGGGGATGCCGGACTGGGCAGTTTGCGCCGCGGCTTGTCCCGCGACTCGAAACGCAGCCGAGCGGCGCGGGGCCGTGTTCGTGCGGCTCGTTGTGGCTTACGCCGTGGCCGGGCGGCGCGGGGCCTTGCGGCCGGGGTTGCCGAGTTGGGCAGCTTGCGTCACGGCTGGATGACACGGGGCCGTGTGGCCAAGGCCGGGGTTGCCGGGCTGGGCACCACGATTGCCGGAGCCGTGGCCGCATGAGCGAGAGCAACGGCATCCAAAGACTCAAGGCAAAGACGTCGGAGCTGGTAGACCGGCTCAAGGAGCAGGCAAGCCAGCGCAAGGCCACGACCACCGCGGTCTGCCTTGCGCTGGTGCTGGTTGTTGGTGGCCTGGCGTTTTGGTTTTCGAGCTATGGCGCGGGCCACATCGCCAGCGCCGCAGGCAATGCCGTGGCCGGCGCGTCCGGCAGCGAAGAGAGCGACGCTGCGGCCACCACGGGCGCGGTCGGCTCCGTCTCGAGCCTGGGAATTGGTGCGGGCGATGGCTTTGTGGACCAGGCCACCAACGGCCAGAACTCGTCCTATTTGAACGACCTCATAAAGCTGCAGCTCAAGGCCGTCAACACTGGCGGCATCTCCATCGCCGGCGCCACCGTGGACGAGAACAAGCTCCGCCCCCTGCTCGACGCCATCGCCGCCGTGGAGGGCCAGGGCTACTCGGTGGGCTTCACCCTCGTTGACGTCACGAACGGCATTTCCATCAGCTACAACGCAGACTCCGCCTTCTACTCGGCAAGCTCCATCAAGGGGCCGTACGTGGCCGCGCTCGGCAAGTACGAGCTGGGCGAGGACGTCACGAGGGAGTCGTCTCGCATCGCAAGCACGCTCGAGTGGTCCGACAACGAGGCCTATGCCGGCCTGCGCGCCAGCTACGGCAACGGGTGCATGGAGCAGCTCGTGGCCGAATCCGGCGCCGAGGAACTAAGCTCTACCGGTGTAAACGACGAGGTAGAAAGCGCGCGCCAGGTGCAGAGCGCCGATAGCCTCTCCGACAACAACTACGAGTTCGTGACGCCCAACCAGCTCGCGGCCCTGTGGGGCGTGGTCGACGGCTACCTTGGCTCAGACGAGCCGGGCGCGGAGTTCCTCGCCAGCGAGTTTGCCCAGCCCGAGACCTCGGGCCTCAAGTACGTGGGGCGCGCCTACGGCACCACCTGGTCCAAGGCCGGCTGGTTCTATGACGACAGCGGCGACGCCTACCAGACCACGGTGGACGCCGGCGTGGTGCGCGAGCAGACCGGCGACGTGGTGGTGGCCGTCATGCTCAACAAGAGCGCGGACTTCGCCGCCCTCGACAGCATCGCCCTGCCCCTCCTCCAGCTCCACACCGAACTGCTGGGGTAGCGCCAGCGCTGCGTCGCGCAAGAGCGTGGACCCATGCAGCAGGAGTATTTGGAATCGCAGACCCCATCAATTGGCGATTGGCAGCAAACCGTGCATGCCACGCGCCCGCCAATCCAGCAACATGGACACCGCGTCACCAACAACAAACAGCTGGTCAAGCGCCTGATACCCCAAGCGTTTGGCCAGCTGCCTTTTTGAACGCTGCTGCTGTAGCGACAGGCCTAGAACTCGCCCACCATGCGGACTTCGGGTTCGAGCTTGACGCCGAACTGGCGCTCCACCTCGGCCTGGACGTGCTCGATGACGG
>CAVHKV010000286.1:0-2049 GCA_963636635.1 uncultured Bacteroidales bacterium | reverse complement strand
AGACGTGGTTGGCAAGCTCTGCCACCTGGGGGCGCACCTCGGCCATCTGCGCGCAAACGAGCTTGGCGGCCGCGGCAAAGGCGACGGCTCCGGCTACGTCCTGCGTTCCGGGGCGTCGTCCCGCCTCCTGCCCCCCGCCGAGGCTCTGGGCCTCAAAGGGACAGCGGGTGCGCATGGCAAGGGCGCCCACGCCCACCGGGCCGCCGATCTTGTGGGCGGCCACGCTCACGGCGTCGGCGCCTTCGCAATCGAGTGGGATGCGGCCGAAGGCTTGCACGGCATCTACGTGGATGAGCGCGCCCGCGGCGTGCGCGGCAGCGATGAGCTCGGCGGAGGGCTGGATGACGCCCGTCTCGTTGTTGGCGGCCATGACGCTCACCAGGGCGCAGGACTCCCCCATCGCGCGCGTGAGCTCACCTGCCGTGATGACGCCCTCGCGGTTGGGGCGCGCGAGCTCCACCTCAAAGCCGCGGCCGCGCAAAAGACTCGCCACGTCGAGCACCGAGTCGTGCTCGATGGCGGAGAGCACCACGCGGCGGCGCTTGTTGGAGCTCTTCTTGCGCGCGCCCTCGGCCATGCCGAGCACGGCGAGGTTGTTGGACTCGGTGCCGCCCGAGGTCATGGCAACCTCGCTGGGCCTGAAGCCGCAGCCGATGGCACGGGCGAGGTCGCGGCGCGCGGCCTCGAGCGCCTGGGAGGCGTCGCGGCCGAGCGTGTGGAGCGAGTTGGGGTTGGCCTGCGAGAAGGGCTTCTCGTGGTAGGCCAGCCAGGCGTCGCGGGCCTCGTCCCTCAGGGGCGCGGAGGCCGCGTAGTCAAGGTAGACGTAGTCTTTCTCGAACACTTGCTAGGCCCTCCTGGAAAGGCCGGCGCGACCGGCCTCGCGAATCTCGGCGATGGCGGCGTTGCGGTCGGCCTTACCGTAGACGGCGCTGCCGGCCACGAGCATGTTGGCGCCGGCGGCTACGAGGTCAGCCGCGTTGGCGGCACTGCAGCCGCCGTCGACCTCGATGATGGGGTTCACGCCGGCCTCGTTGGCAAGCGCGCGTACCTTGGCGACCTTCTTGAGGGAGGACGGGATGAACTTCTGGCCGCCAAAGCCGGGGTTCACGCTCATGACG
Organism: uncultured Bacteroidales bacterium; assembly: GCA_963636635.1. Taxonomy (GTDB): domain Bacteria; phylum Actinomycetota; class Coriobacteriia; order Coriobacteriales; family Atopobiaceae; genus Parolsenella. The sequence goes on along the minus strand of CAVHKV010000286.1, from coordinate 931 downwards.
AGCACGATGTCGAGTTCAGAGATGATGTCCTCGAGGACGTTCACAGGCGTGGCGGGGTTGAGCACGAGGCCGGCCTTGGCGCCCTCGTCCTTAATGGCGGCGATGATACGGTGGGCGTGGACGGCGGCCTCGTAGTGGAAGGTCACGATGTCGGCGCCGGCGCGGGCGTACTCCACGGCCTTCTCGTCGGGGTTGGAGATCATGAGGTGGACGTCGGCCGGGACGTCGGTGTTGGCCTTCACGGCCTTCACCACGTTGTCGCCAAAGGTGACGACCGGCACGAAGTGGCCGTCCATGACGTCGACGTGCACGTAGTCGGCATCGGAAATGGCGTGCAGGTCGCAGGCTAGGTTGGCGATGTCGGCAGAGAGGATGGAGGGGGCGATCATGACGTCGTTGAGCATGTCTAGCCTTTCTGTTGGAGTGTGATTTCACTATTGCAGGCCTCGCGGTCGTGCGCGGCGGGCATTGCCGTTCGTTATCGTGCGTTCATGCCGTAGAACTCGCGCGTGGGCTCCCTGTCTGCCAGGGCGCGCGCCACGGCGTGGGGGTCGGCGCCGTTGTGGACAAGGCTCCACACCGCCTCGGTGATGGGTACCTCCACGCCGTGCTTGGCGGCAAGCTCGCGCACCGAGATGCAGGCGTGGGCACCCTCTACCACCATATGGCTGCCCGACTCGAACTCGTCGAGCGTGACGCCCTTGGCAAAGGCCTCTCCAAATCGACGGTTACGGCTGTGTTCCGAGGTGCAGGTGGCCACGAGGTCCCCCATGCCTGCGAGCCCCATGCAGGTCATGGGGTCACCGCCGGTGGCGCAGACCACGCGTCCCACCTCGGCGATGCCGCGGGTCATGATCAGGGCGAGCGTGTTGTCCCCCAAGCCCATGCCGGCCGCCATACCGCAGGCGATGGCGATGACGTTCTTCACGGC
>CAVHKV010000285.1:0-2060 GCA_963636635.1 uncultured Bacteroidales bacterium | reverse complement strand
GGCGCTCAGCACCGCGAGGAAGACGTCCGCGTTGATACGGCGCCGCTCTAGCCACCAATCAACCAGCAGGCTTTTCTGAGAAGGATATATCCAGCTCTCCATCCTCATCCATCGACCACACTGCAATCACGGCGAAGAGTAACAGGCATAATGGCCTTGCATATCTTTGCAGACAAGTTGTGCGACCCGTGGGACACCGAGATAAGAACCGAGGGGTGAAAGCCATGCCAAGTAGCAGCGAGCTGTTGAGCACCGTGAAGCGCGGAGGCGCACCAGCGTCTGCGGCCATCGCCCGTCTCCTGGCGTCTGGGGCTGTGTATCCTGGCGACGTCTCTGACATCAAGGCGTTGACCAACGACTTCTCGTCCGCCGCGTTCAACTACCCGATTGCGGCGGTCGCGTGGGCCTACCTAGAATCGCATGGCATCGACAAGTACGGCGGGGACGACGAGCGCATAGCAGAAATCGTCGAAGCCACGCGCGACGGATCGCTCTTTACGTAGCCTCAAAGAGACGATCGACCAGAAACCGTCCACAGAAGCCTATTTCCATTCCGAAAACCGCCGTTCCCAAGCTCGAGAAGTCGGTCAAGACTGACGCCGCGAAAAAAGCAGCCCTAGGCCGGGCTACTCGGCCCGCCGCGCCTCCATGTCGGCGCGGATGAGCTCGCGGATGTACGCCTGAGCGCCGCCGTCCTGGGCGCGCGCCCACTCGTAGCAGTCCCACGAGTCCGGGTAGAACCTCACGCTTATCTGCCTCACGTTGGCCTTGCGGTAGCGCTCCACCGCCTGGCGCTGCGCCTCGCTGGTGGCCATCACTTCCTCCTCACGTAGAGCTTGTAGACGACGAGCACCGCCGCCGCGATCACGACCTCGGCCGCTATCCTGATGAACCTCTCCATTACGGCTCCCTTGCTCTAGAATGGCATCAGGTCGGCGGGGCCTCAGCCCCGCCTCCCTATCTACTTGGCTCCCTTATCCCTCTCTTTGGATTGGTTGGATTCGGGGGCCTTTTCCTTTCTCCCGTCCAGGCCTTTGCTTGATTACCAATCAGGCTAACACCATGTCAATACGGCAACGAGGGAGCGAAACAGCGAGACCAATCCCTAGGCCAATCTCTGACAGCAAGACGGTCTCCATGGTGCGGTCCGGCGGCGTCGCATTGACGGCCATGGCTCACCTACTCGTGGAGCACAGGACATGCCCAGGTGAGATCTCTGACGTCTACGCGCTCCTGAAGGACAACGAGCCGATAAGCTTCGGCTACGCCGCATCGGACGTGGCGTGGGCCTACCTCGACATCAACGGTCTCGAGAAATACGAGGGAACCAGATGGCAGGTCAAGGAGCTTCTGAAAGACGAGCTCATTGCGTCTGGGGTAGGGTCGAACGATGCCAGATGAACGCCAGGCCATATTGGTAGAGGGACATTGAAACTTGAGATTAGAGGGGGCCAAAACCTTCCTTTGCGCCATTACGCTCCCACGTCGTCGGCACCAAGCCTCGAGTAGATGTGAGCAAGAAAATCAGCAGGTAACTCTACGTCGTACTTACCTAGGTAATAGCCCATGTCCTCGCCCCAAGCGAAGACCCCGTCGCATCTGACGTTGGATCGCCAACCGGGAACCTGCTCACCCGTGTACCTATCCACCATCCAGCCGGCGCACATACCGACAAGGACGTTTAAGCGTAGGTACTCTACCACGTCATCGGAGCGGTCAAGCCGGCGAGGAGGCATACCAGGACGAACGATGCAGTCGTTAATGCAGACGAATGGAAGCGACTTAATGGAGTTCCTCATGCCAATCTCCCGGTCTGACCATCAACCGTTTTGCCGCTTCCGGAAGTCTACCGCTATAGATTCAATGGTAGCCCAACTACCAGTCAGATTGGCACTACTCCAGAGCTTGTCGGAGGTCTCCCTTCGACAAGCATAGGCTCGGCCAGAGGCGCCAAGTTCCGCGTCAGGGCCGCCCCAGTCATCGTAATGTGCGACGTGGGCAAACGGCTTATCCTCATGCTCCTCCCACGTGACGGTGACGTCGCAGAGCCTATCCATGAA
>CAVHKV010000284.1:0-2083 GCA_963636635.1 uncultured Bacteroidales bacterium | reverse complement strand
AGTTCTCCACGAGCTGCGCGATGTAGCGGTCGAGAATCTGGTTGCAACCCATTGCATGTCCCCTCTCCAGCGGCCGGCGTGGTCCCACCCAGCGCAAACGGCCATATCTTATGCTTCCTCGATAGGTGAACTATACGCGTAAACCGGTTTAGTGAGTTAACGTTCACCTTACGTTCTCGCAAACGGCATAAAATACGCCGCCGGCGGGGCCTTTGGGGCTGTCCGCCAGCGGCGTTCTGATGGGTATGGCTCGGTCTGGGCGCTAGGCAGGCAGCAAAGACGATGTTGCCTGCAGTACCGCGCGCGGGTCAGAAGCGATGCGGCGCGACATCTTTGGGCGCCACACTAGGACGACGTGCAGCCCACCAACAACGTGCCTCGCCAGGTTTGGACGCAACCCGGCCGCTACTCGACCAGCGGAGCCGGCGTTTGCCTACAGCACCGCCCGAAGCCCCGCGGCGATGCGGCGGGCCAGACGCTCGTAGCCCTCCGGCGAGTAGTGCAGGCCGTCGGGCATGTAGCGCTGCCGGTGCTCGGGCAAGAACGGCGAGATGCCGCTTGTGGCATACAGGTCAATCACCGGCAGCGAGTAGCGGTCGGCCACCTCGCGCACCGCCTCCACGTAGGGAAGCTGCGTGAGCCCCAGGTGGTTCTCCTCAAAGCTGCCCGGGATGTCCTTCGCCGCGATGCCGCTCGTCTTGCACGGCGTCATGACGACGAGGCGCGCCTCGGGCGAGCGCCGCGTGATGCCACGGACGAGGAACTCGAGCGCACCGTAGAACTCGTGCGGGTCGGTAGAACCCATCTGCCCTAGCGGCACGTTGCGGCTGAAGTCGTTCACGCCGCCAAAGAGCAGGTAGACGTCCGCACCCGCCTCGACGCCGTCCAGGCGCTCCACAAAGGAGTCGCTACGGTCGGCCTTGATGGCCAAGCGGGACCCCTTCACTCCATAGTTGCGCACGTCCGCGCCGCCGAGAAGCGCTCCCAGATGGGCCGTCCAGCTGATGGCCGGCCCGCCGGCGCCGCAGCCGTTGTCTCCCCAGGTGGTGGAGTCGCCAAAGCAGCAGATGGTGAGCTCGCCCAAGTCCTTGTCCATCGCTTGTCCCTTCGGGCGCGCCTAGGCGCGGATGACCTCGTCGACGTTCTGGAGCTGCAGCTCCTCGCCCTCCTGGCCCTCCACCACGACGTTGCGCAGGTCGAGCACCTTCACGTTCTGGGCGATGATGCCCTGGCGGGCCATCGGCTCCACGCCGCAGGCCATGGCCGGCACCGCCGGCTCGGCGTCCTCGGCAAAGGTGACGTGGATGTCCTCGAAGGTGAGGCGCGTCACCTTGCTCTCGGGCAGGCCCGTGATGTAGGCGGCAGCGGCGTGGCAGTTGGTGGCCTCGATGTCGCGGAAGGTCGTGACGCCAAAGCCGGGCGTGCGCTCGTCCACCGGCAGGGCCTCGCGGTTCTGCACGTAGTCGGTCTTGCCGTCCTTGTCGCAGAAGTAGAAGGAGTTCACCACGAACGGGGTGAGCACCTGGTCCATGCGGATGTGCTCGAAGGTGATGCCCTCGTTCACGGCGTCCTTGCCACGGCCGCGGCGGGTCTTCACGCGCAGGCCACGGTCGGTGCGCTCAAAGAGGCACTTGGTGACGGTGAGGTCCTTGATGCCGCCGGCCGCCTCGGAGCCCAGCACCACGGCACCGTGGCCGTCGTGCATGTAGCAGTGGGCGATGAGCATGTCGTGCATGGCCGGGCGCAGCTCGCTCTCGATGCCAAGCTTGCCGCTCTTGATGGCGATGCAGTCGTCGCCCACGGAGAAGTGGCAGCCCAGCACGCGCACAAAGCCGCAGCTCTCGGGGTCAAAGCCGTCGGTGTTGTGGGAGTTCTTGGGGCCCTCGATGGAAAGGCAGAGGGCGTCGACGTGCTCGCAGAGGATGGGGTGGATGTTCCACGCCGGGCTGTTGCGCACGGTGAAGCCGGCCAGGCCGATGTTCTCGCACTCGGAGAGGAAGATCATGCGCGGGCGGGCGACCTCGCGGCCCTCCTCCGGGCGATAGATGTTCTTGAAGTCCTTGTTCCACCAGTTGTCCTCGGC
>CAVHKV010000283.1:0-2084 GCA_963636635.1 uncultured Bacteroidales bacterium | reverse complement strand
ACCTCGTTGTAGGGGCCGAAGTCGAGGCCAATTTCTCCCACGCCAACGCAGCGCTCCGCCGAGAGCAGCTCACGCATGCGGGCCTCGGCCGCGTCATCGAAGTGCGGGGCGTTGTAGGGATGCGAGCCGGCAATAAAACGCAGGTCAAGCGGCAGCTCGTCGGTGCAGCCGAGGGCGTCGGGGAATCCCTCGAACGCAGGCGGCACAAGGCCGGCCTCAGCAAACTCAACCAGAAGCTTGGAGGCGAGCTCGGCGCACTCGTCGATGAAGGAGACGAGCTGCGCGGGCGTGCGGCGTGGCATGGAGTCGTTCGGGTCGAGCCCGCAGTCCCCCACCGGGTCGATGGGCACCACGAGCAGGCGCACGCCGGCCAAGGCCGCGCGGGCCACGGCCAGCGCCGGGTCATGGCTTCGCAACACCGTGAGGTGGCCGTGGGTGTCCGCGAGCGGGGCCAGCGGGCGCGGGTAGTCGCGCGCCTTGCCCTTCTTGGTGTGGAAGAGCTGGCCGTCGGCGAGCGTAAGGGCGTCGGTGATGGTCATCGCCGCGTGGCTCATCGCAGCGCCTCCCCCACGGCACCAAGACGCGCGAGCTCGGCGGAAAGACGCACGAAGTCCGGCGCGGCCAGGGTCTCGGCACGGCAGGTGGGCTCGATGCCGCACGCGACAAAGGCGGAGTCGAGCGCGGCCTTGTCAAAGCCCCTGGCGCCCATGGAGTTGCGGATGGTCTTGCGGCGCTGGGCGAAGGCGGCATCGATGACGTCGCGGACATCTGCCACCGCCACACCTTCCGGCAGCGCAAGCTCGCGGCGGTCGATGCGCACCACGGCCGAATCCACGTGCGGGGCCGGCATGAAGCAGCGCGGCGGCACCTCGAAGCGACCGGTCACCTCGCCATATAAGGCCAGCTTGGCGGTGTAGCCGCCGTAGGTGCGGTTGCCGGGGGCGGCCGCGATGCGGTCGGCCACCTCCTTCTGCACCATCACCACGGCGCGCTCGAGCGCCGGCATGGTCTGGAAGAACTGCAGGATGATGGTGGCCGCCACGTTGTAGGGCAGGTTGGCCACGAATACCGTGGGCTCGCCGCCCGCGGCCTCGGCGATGCGCTCGGGAGAGACCTTGAGGGCGTCACCCATGATGTAGGCAAAGCCGCTGCGCTCGTCTGCGTGGTGGGCCAGCACGGGCTCGAGCTCGGGGTCGGCCTCGACGGAGACCACCCGGGCGGCCTCCTGGAGAAGCGCCAGCGTGAGCGTGCCGATGCCGGGGCCAACCTCGAGCACGCGCTCGGTGCCCTCAAGCTCCGCCAGCTGGCAAATACGCTCTATGACATGGTTGTCCACCAGGAAGTTCTGCCCCAGGCGGTGCTTGGTGGCAAGGCCGAACTCCTCGAGCAGGGAGCGCGTGGCAGCAGGGGACGCGAGCGGCGATGTCGTCATGGACAGGTCCCTTCACAATTCACTGGAAGCAAAAAACGAGAAAGGCCCCGCCACGCCAAAGCCCGCCTGCGGCCCAAAGGGGCCCAAGCAGGCTCCGGAGACGGCGGAGCCATAAAGGCAGAACTACTCCTTGACGAGCCTCGGGAAGAGGGCGTCGCCCTTCTCCACGGGGTTGCCGCCGGCCAGGCGACCCCACTCGCACATGGCGCGCAGGTCGTCGGAGCCGGCCTCGTCGGCGCAACCGATGCGGCGCAGGGCCTCGGCGCTCGTGGTGGGCATGAACGGTGCGAGCAGGTGCGCGGCGATGCGGATGGACTCGAGCAGGTTGTAGATGACGAAGGCGAGCTCGTCGGCCTTGGCCGGGTCCTTGGCGAGCGTCCAGGGCTCGGAGTCCTCGATGTAGTGGTTGGCCGCGTGGATGAGCTCCATGGCGCAGTCCTTGCCGCCCACGTAGTCGAGCTTGCCCATGGCCTCGAAGTAGCGATCGTAGATGCCCTCGGCAGCCTTGGCCAGCGGGTTCTCGAAGGCATCGGCACAAGCCGGGGCGGCGGGGGCGGCCCCCTCGAAGTACTTGATGCTCATGTTGGTGGAGCGGCTGATGAGGTTGCCCCAGCTGTTGGCGAGGTCGGCGTTGTAGACCTGCTCCATGCGC
>CAVHKV010000282.1:0-2090 GCA_963636635.1 uncultured Bacteroidales bacterium | reverse complement strand
TCGTCCCAGGTGACGTCAACGTGGTACCAGTTGCCGTCAATCTGCACCATGTTCCAGCCATGGTTCATGGACGAGCTTGCCACAAAGACGGCCGGGATGCCAAGGCGGCCGAGCAGCAGCTTGTAGGCAAGGGCGTAACCCTGGCAGACGGCCTTGCCGTTTACGAGCGCGCCGTAGGCGGTGTGGGACTGCGTGGGCGTGGTGGAGCTGGCGGCCGCCGTGTCGTAGGCGCAGTTGCGGACCAGGTAGTCGTGAATGGCCTGGGCAATCTGGTAGGGCTCCATGTCGTTGACGTCCACCCAAGAGAGCGCGTCGACGATCTTGGACTCGGTGTCGTTCTTTACGGCGGTGATGTCGGCGGTATTCACAACGTAGTACAGCATGAGATAGCCGACGATTTCGTCGTCATCGGCCTCCTTGTCGCCGTCGGTGTCGTACCAGGCAACCTGGTAGCGCGAGGCCGCCCAGTAGTGCTCCGCGTCCGTGTAGACGAGCGCCATGCCTTCCTTTGCCTGGGCAACCGTGATTTGGTCGGAGTAGTTGAAGGAGGCGCTGGTGGCGCAGGAGTCGTAGGCGGAGAGGACCTTGTCCCTGACCTTTATGGCGTTGGTGGAAACCTCCGCGCCGTCGGCCGTGACCAGGTTGATAGCGTCGTCCACGGTATCGACCGTGAAGTCGTCTGCGGCGTCGCACTCGACCGTGAGGAGCTCGGCATCGGTGCCGTTGGCGAGGGCCTGGGCGTCGGCGGTCTCCGCGAGGGGGTCGGTGGTGTCGGCGCCGTCAGCGTTATCGGTCTCGTCCGTGGTGCCGGAGGCCTGGCCGTTCTTGTCGGCGGCGTCGCTTTCGCTGCCGTTGGCGGAGTCAGCGCCGTTGGAGCTGTCGCTCGAGCCATTGCCCTCGGAGCTGGAATTGCTGGTGCTGTCTGAGCCGCTGCCGTTGGAGCCGTTGCCAGAGCCATCGGATGTGCCAGCGGTGCCGGAGACGTTGCCATTTGCGGAAGCGCCGTCAGCTGTGCTGCCCGCACCGTTGCCGCTTGCATCGGAAGAGGCGCCTCCCTCGTTTGAGCCGTTCGTGTCGCTCCCGGAAGCTCCTCTGGCAGACGAGCCCGTCTCGTCCAAATCGGACGCGAGGGCCGTGGCGTAGGCCGCCCCCTCGTCTGTGGTGAGCGCCTCGGCGATGGCGGAGGCGGGGAAGGCAGACGTCACCATCGCGAGCGTGGCGACGAACGTAAGGGCGGCGTTGGCGATTCTCTTCATGGCAATTCCTCGAACTCGGGGACCTATCACGCCTGCAAAGACGCTGAAAACCATAACAATCTTGATTCTACAATGCCCCACCCCAACAATCGAGGAAACCTCGGGGAATCGGAGGCGGAATCAACCTGGAATCGTGAGGATGCCGCCCTTGCTTTGCGGCTGCCCAGGGCTCTCGACTGCACATTGACTCTCAGTTACTGCGCAGTGTTTCGCAGCGCTGCGCGGCGGCTCCGCAACGATACCTAGTTGCTACGCAATGTTGCGGAGTAAGCAGTAAGTTGCGGACTCTATTCCTTTGCCAGCACGTAGCGCGTGCTTCGCGAGCCGCCGAGCTTTGTTAGGGCGCCTTGTTCCGTCAGCTCCTTCAGCAGCTCGAGCGTCTTTGACTGAGAGAAGCCCGTCTCCTCTTGGATTTCTGCCCTGGTCGCGCGCCCATTCTCAACCGCGTTGATGACGGCGCCCCTGTCGGAGTCCCTTCCCGGCACCCCGGCTTCGGCGTTGTCCGCGTTCCTGTTTGGGAGCCTTACGGTGAAGGTGTTTGCCGTAATCGCAATCTCAACCGTGGCCTCGGAGCCGACATATGAGGTGCGCATGCGGCCAATGCCCGTACCCCACGCCTCGATGATGCCAAGGCGGTACATGAGCGCGGCGAGCAGCTTGTTTCGAGGCATGGAGATGTTTGCCCCGAGGTCTTCCTCGGTGATGCCGGGTACGAGGCCGCCAAGGGAGGTTATCTCCACGGCAGACGGCATGACGTTCACGAGCGTGGGGCCGCTAAGGGCGTATTCACGATGCGCGACGGCGTTGGCGAGCGCCTCGCGGAGGGCCTGCTTT
>CAVHKV010000281.1:0-2093 GCA_963636635.1 uncultured Bacteroidales bacterium | reverse complement strand
GGTGAAGCCCGTTTGGGAATACTACAAGGCCGCAGCGGCGGAATACCCGCTGGACCGCGCGGCAGAGATCACCGGCATCCCCGCCGATCAGATCGAGGAAGCCGCAACCGTCTACGCCACGCCTATCGACCCGTCCACCGGCTACGGCAACGGCGGCATCCAGTACATGCTCGCTCAGGAGCATGCCTGCAACGCCATCCAGAACTCCCGCGCTTTGGACAACCTGGTGGGCATCACCGGCAACATGGACACCCCCGGCGGCAACCGCGGCCCCACGATCGTCCCCATCGATGGCGACCTTCAGGGCTTCTCCGCTTGGGCGCCCGGCGCATCCACGCCCCCGGCCGAGCTCATGGAGAAGCAGATCGGCGTCGAGAAGTTCCCGCTGCTGCACTGGTGGCAGTACTGGTCCGACGGCCCCACCTGCTACGACGCGATGGTAACCGGCGAGCCGTACCCGCTGCGCGCCCTGTGGAACGAGTCCGGTAACTTCATGGCGTTCGCCAACACCACGCGTGCTTGGGAGGGCCTGTGCAACCTGGACTTCTACGTTGACCTCAACCTCTGGCATGCGCCCTCCACGGACGCCGCGGACATCATCCTGCCTGTCGCCCACTGGATCGAGCTCAACTCCCCGCGTGCCTCTCAGGGTTCTGCCGGCGCCATGGGCGCTACCGTCAAGTGCGTCGAGCCTCCCGCAGAGGCCAAGTACGACCCGGAGATCGTCATGGCTGTGGCCAAGCAGCTTGGTGTGCCCTGGAACAACGAGAAGGGCAATGAGTGGCCCAGCATCGACTGGCAGCTCGATGACTCCATCAAGCTCTTCACGGACGACGAGCTCACTTGGACCGAGTGGACGGTCAAGGACGGCAAGGTCTCCAAGAAGCGCCACGGCGTCGAGATGGCCAAGGTCAAGCCTAAGTACAACTGGAACGAGTACGTTGCAGAGTTCCAGAAGAACGGCTGGTGGCAGGCCAAGGACGTGGAGCCGCGCAACTGGGGCACTTACCGTCGCTACCAGACCGGCGCCATGCGTGCACGCGACCGCGTGTGGGCTCGCCTGGACTACACCTCCGGCAACGGCATCGGCGACTGGAAGCCGGGCTGGTTCACCCCGACCATGAAGCAGGAGATCTGGTCCACGGTCATGGAGACCACCTACCCGGAGACCGAGGAATGGTGGCTGCCTTCCTGGAAAGAGCCGCCTCACGGCCCCAAGGACGGCGACCGCATCAAGGAGTACCCGCTCACCGCTACCACCGGACGCCGTATTCCGTGCTACTTCCACTCCGAGCACCGTCAGCTTCCCTGGTGCCGCGAGATGTGGCCGGTTCCGCGCATCGAGATCAACCCCGTCACCGCTGCCAAGTACGGCATCGAGCAGGGCGACTGGGTCTGGATCGAGACCGAGTGGGGCAAGATCCGCGAGGTTGCGGACCTGTACTACGGCGTTGACGAGAGCGTGGTCAACCTGGAGCACACCTGGTGGTACCCGGAGGTCCAGGACGCCGGTCACGGCTTCCAGCTCTCCGCGGTCAACCAGCTGCTGGATCACCATGCACAGGACCCGCACTCCGGTAGTTCCAACCTGCGTGCCTATCAGGTCAAGATCTACAAGGCCACGCCGGAGAACTCCCCGTTCAACAACCCCGTGCCCTGCGACAGCAACGGCACGCCCATCATCCACACGTCCGACGACCCGCGCCTCAAAGAGTGGCTGCCCACTTATGAAGGCCGCGATCAACAACTGAGCAGCGAGAAAGGAGAGTAGGCCATGACACATAAAGCGATCATCACCGATCTAAACCGCTGCGTGGGCTGCTTGGCTTGCTCCGTCGCTTGCAAGGCCCTCAACGGCGTGCAGATCGGCAACTACTGGAACAAGGTCATGCGCGTTGGGCCCAACCTGGAGCCCGGCGGATCTGGTAAGTGGCCGGATGCCTACATGTACTTCCTGACCATGAGCTGCCAGCACTGCAAGAACCCCGAGTGCGTCAAGGTGTGCCCCACCGAGGCCTCTCACATCGCCGAGGACGGCACCATCCAGATCGACAAGGAGAAGTGCATCGGCTGCCAGTTCTGCGTCATGGCCT
>CAVHKV010000280.1:0-2106 GCA_963636635.1 uncultured Bacteroidales bacterium | reverse complement strand
GCTCGGCCGCGGCAACCTCTTTGGCGAGGACGTGCTTGCCGCCGCGCTTGCTGAGGCGGGCGCCGAGGGCGCTGCCGCGGATGCGTCGAGCGCGACCGTGAGCTGCGGTTCTGCGCCGCAAGACAGCTCCGAGAAGGGAGGCGAGTAGGGTGAACATCGTCGTTTGCGTGAAGGCCGTGCCTTCCACCACCGAGGTCAAGATGGACCCCAAGACCAACACCATCGTCCGCGACGGCAAGCAGGCCGTGGTGAACCCCTTTGACGCCACGGCGCTCGAGGTGGCGCTCGCCATCAAGGACGAGCGCGCCGCCGCAGGCCAGGACACCCGCGTGACCTGCGTTTCCATGGGCATCCCAGCAACCGAGCGCCTGCTGCGCGACTGCGTGGCGCGCGGTGCCGACGCCGGCCTGCTCCTCTCGGACCGCGCCTTTGCCGGCGCCGACACGCTGGCCACGGCCTATGCTCTCACCTGCGGCATCGCCGCGCTCCCCGCCAAGCCCGACCTCATCGTCTGCGGCAAGATGGCCGTTGACGGCGACACCGCCCAGATTGGCCCCGAGCTTGCGGGCGCCTTCGGCGTGCCCTGCGTGGCCGGCGTGACCGAGGTCGTGGGCCTCGCGGACGGCGCGCTCACCCTTCGCCGCGACTCCGACGAGGGCTCTGAGCTCGTGCGCGTTTGCCTGCCCTGCGTCATCACGGTGGCCAAGGACGCCGCCCAGCTGCGCATGCCGAGCATCGCCGGCGTGCGCGCGGGGGAGGCCGCGACCATCGAGGTGCTCACGGCGGAGACCTCGGGCGCCGACGCCTCGCGCTGCGGCCTCACCGGCTCGCCCACGCAGGTTGTCCGTTCGTTCGTGCCCGAGAAGAGCCACGAGTGCGTGCGCGTTGAGGGGACCGTGGCCGAGCAGGCCGCGCGCCTCGCCGAGCTTGTGAGGGGGACGGAATAATGCCAGGCCTTCTGATTGATTCCGAGAAGTGCGTCGGCTGCGGCCGCTGCGTGAGGGCGTGCGCCAACGACGGCGTGCGCATCGAGGGGGAGAGGCGCGAGCGCCGCGCCGTGCCTACCGGCAACTGCGTGTTCTGCGGCAGCTGCGTTGACGCCTGCCCGGTGGACGCCATCTCCATCGACCGCGGCGAGGCTTCCGGCGCCGTTGACCTTGGCTCCTACCACGGCATCTGGGTCTTTGCCCAGGTTGGCGCAGACGGTGCCGTGGCGCCCGTGGCCTATGAGCTGCTCGGCCGCGCCCGCGAGCTGGCCGCTGCCCGCGGCTGCGACGTGACGGCCGTGCTGGGGGAGGGCGAGGGCGCAAGCGACGCCAACGCTTCCCAGCTCATCGCCGCTGGTGCCGACCGCGTGCTACGCTGCCGCGACGAGCGTCTGGCCGGCAACGACGCCGAGTGCTACGCACGGCTCATCTGCGACCTCGCGCGTGGGAGCAAGCCGGAGATCATCCTCTACGGCGCCACGAACTTTGGCCGCGAGCTTGCCCCTGGCGTGGCCGTGCGCCTGCAGACCGGCCTCACGGCCGACTGCACCGTGCTCTCCATCGACGAGGAGACGGGCCTTCTCCACCAGACGCGCCCGGCCTTTGGCGGCAACCTCATGGCCACCATCATGTGCCCCGCGCACCGCCCGCAGATGGCCACCGTCCGCCCGGGCATCTTCAAGGCCGCCGAGCCGGACGCCTCTCGAGCCGGCGAGGTCGTCGATGTGGAGCTTGCGGCCGAGATCGCCCCGCGCGTGGAGGTGCTGGAGCACGCGGCTCCTTCCGACGAGCCCTCCATCACGGACGCAAAGCGCTTGGTTGTGGTGGGCCGTGGCATCGGCTCCAAGAAGAACCTCAAGCTCATGCGCCGCTTGGCGGACGCCCTCGGTGCTGAGCTTGGTTGCACGCGCCCCGTGGTGGAGGCCGGCTGGCTGGAGTATCGCCACCAGGTTGGCCAGACGGGCGTCTCCGTGGCGCCGGAGCTGCTGGTGAGCGTTGGCGTCTCGGGTGCCATCCAGCACCTCGCCGGCATCAGCGGTGCGGAGTGCGTCGTGGCCATCAACGAGGACCCGGACGCCCCCATCTTCGGCGCGGCCAACTACGCCGTGGTGGGCGACGC
>CAVHKV010000279.1:0-2112 GCA_963636635.1 uncultured Bacteroidales bacterium | reverse complement strand
GACGAGCGCCTTCGCCGCCTCAACCGAATCGGAGAGCTGGGAGAGCGCCTTTTGCGCGGGCGGGCGGCAGTAGACAAAGCGGGGGCCGCCTTCATCGGGAAGGGCCTTGAGCGTCTTTGGCTCAAAGAGGTTGCCCCGTATGGGCACAAAGCTCTCTTTGGGAATTCCGTACTCGGAGCTGCGAGGCACTTCGCCGGGAATGTCTTCCATAAACGGTTCGGACGACGGCCCATTGAGGTCCACGCCGTAATAGCGAAGGTCTTCCAGCGGCAGATACCGAGAGAGCTCAAAATCGCGGCTGCAAAGCTCGACTACACATGAGGCATCTTGGAGGTCGCCCAGCTCGTCAAAGAGCTCTGTGACCAATTGTCCGAGAGGGGTGCTTGCATGGGGCTCTCCCGTATCGCCGATGGCGCCAAAGACGCCTCGGGCCTCTAACTCCGCGCGTGATTCAACCATGGCGAGCGCTCCTGTAAGGACGGTTGTGTTTTCAGCCATAGCATAGCCGAGGTTCTACGGAAGAAGAAAACAGAATGGCAAATCTTTTTTGAAATAGTGCTTGATTCTGCTGCGGCAAGCTTCTATCCTTGCCGTAAGGAAAAAAGAATCCGATTTCCGAAATGACTCCGAGCGAAGGCCGTTGACTTTGCGGCGACACGAGCTCAAGTTGCCCGCTACGGGGTGGGCCGGTTCCAACTCATGTTGTTCGGCTAGAAGGAAGACTGCGAGGTACCACGATGAATGACAACGCTTATCAGGTCTATGTGTATGGCTACGACCCTCTTCGCGCCGAATACGAGCAGGAGTCCCGCGTCCTTGGTTGGATGAAGAAGTCGTTCGTCGTCACCTCGGTCGCCCTTGTCGTCACCTTTGTTGCGATGATTCTCATCGGCATTCCGGACTTCGAGGCAAAGTATGGTGCCGTGAACCTTGCAGAGCTTGTTGCCTATGCGCCGGCAATCATGTCAGGCTTCTTCCCCGTCATTCTGTGGCTTGGCTGCGCCCCGTCGGGCTATATCTGGGCGGTACGCGCCATTCGCCGTTCTCACTTGTTTGTGATGGGCAGTTTGACGGGTTTTGCCGTGCTTCTCATTCTCTTCATCGGCATCCCTGTCCTCGTTGCGCCCGTTGCCTTCATCGTCCAGTGGGGCAAGGTCGCCCGCCTCAAGTCGAGGCTTGGGTAGGGCTGCGCTTGGGCGTGGGCGTTCATGGCATCAGCGCAGCGCCCATATCCCATAGTTTCAACCTATGGCATTCGGTAAGTAATACGTATTTCTCTATTGATGCTTGCTCTGGCATCCTTTCTCACGGCAAACGAAAAGAAAGGAAACGCCATGACCATCAGCAACCCGCCCTACGCCTACGACATCGTCGGCAGCTTCCTGCGCCCCGAGGCGCTCAAGCAGGCCCGTGCCGCCTTTGCCGAGGGCGCCATCACCCGCGACGAGCTCACCGCCGCCGAGGACGCCGCCATCGCCGAGCTCGTCGAGAAGGAGGAGCAGGCCGGCATCAAGGCCGTCACCGACGGCGAGTTCCGCCGCACCATGTGGCACCTCGACTTCCTCGAGGGCCTCGAGAACGTCGAGCACGTCGACGCCGAGACCTGGTCGGTGGAGTTCAAGGGCCCCAAGCCCAAGGGCGCCCAGCTGGTCTTCCGCGGCAAGATCGGCTTTGGCAACCATCCCTTCCTCGCCCACTTTGACAAGCTCAAGGAGATTGCCGGCGACTACCCCACCAAGATGACCATCCCCGCGCCCTCCATGCTGCACCTCATTCCCTGCGTGCGCGGCGCGGCCCACTACCAGCCCATCGAGCGCTACGCCGACGAGAGCGTCCTGTTCGACGACATCGTCGAGGCCTACCGCGACGCCGTCCTCGCCTTCTACGACCACGGCTGCCACTACCTGCAGTTTGACGACACCAGCTGGGGCGAGTTCTGCGACCCGGACAAGCGCGCCGCCTACGCCGAGGCGGGCATCGACGTGGACGAGGTGGGCCGCAAGTACGTGGACGCCATCAACCGCATCCTCGAGGTCAAGCCGGCCGACATGACCATCACCACCCACATCTGCCGCGGCAACTTCCGCTCCACCTGGTTCTCCTCGGGCGGCT
>CAVHKV010000278.1:0-2131 GCA_963636635.1 uncultured Bacteroidales bacterium | reverse complement strand
GCGAGCAGGTAAACGAGACCAAGGTCGCCCTCGATGAGACCAACGAGGAGATCGAGACCAAGAAGTCCGAGCTCTCCGCTGCCCAGGACACCCTTGCCGACCGCGTGGCCTCTAGCTACAAGACCGGCGGCGTCTCCATCGTCTCCATCCTGTTTGACGCCACCAGCTTCGATGACCTCATCAGCCGCGTCACGTACGCTTCCAAGGTGAGCGACTCCGACGCCAAGGTCATCCAGCAGGTCAAGGACATCCAGGCCGAGCTCACCTCCAAGCAGGCGGAGCAGGAGCAGCTCCTCTCCGATCAGCAGGCCCAGCAGGCCGAGCTCGACAACAAGGTCTCCGAGTCCGAGAGCTACGTAAACTCGCTCGACCAGCAGGTGCAGGAGGCCCTCGCCGCCGAGAAGGCCGCCCGCGAGGCCGAGGAGAAGGCCAAGGCCGAGGCCGCCCAGAAGGCCGCCGAGGAGGCTGCCGCCCAGCAGGCCGCCGAGGAGGCTGCCGCCAAGCAGGCCGAGGCGAACAACAACTCCAACAACAACTCCAATACGAACACGAACACCAACTCGAACACCAACAACAACACCAACAGCGGCAGCAGCGACAACGGCAACTCGGGCAGCACCTCGGGCGGCAGGCTCAGCTCCTCCCAGCGTTCGGCAATTGTGAGCTACGCCTACGGCGCGCTCGGCGCCGCCTATGTCTACGGCGCCTCGGGCCCCAACGCCTATGACTGCTCTGGCCTCGTCTCCGCCGCCTACGCCTCGGTGGGCCTGTACGTTCCGCACTCCTCCGCGAGCATCGGCGGCATGACCACCACGTCCAACCCGCAGCCCGGCGACATCTGCTGGCGCTCTGGCCACGTGGGCATCTACGTCGGTGGCGGCATGATGATTGACGCCGCCAACCCCAGCGTCGGCGTTCGCTACGCTGCCGTCGAGAGCGGCATGATCTACAAGACCTACTAGGCCTTGATGCCCTAGGGTCACGCTGGCGCGCCCTTTGGCGCCGCCGACCGGCTAGTAAAACCAACGCGCGCGGTTCCCTTGCGGACCGCGCGCTTTTTTATGCCTCGATCCCACCCCCTGGATTGGCGCGAAGCGCCGTCTTTCCGGAAGAGGTTTCGCCAGCTCTTCTTTGCCATGGGCGAGCCGCTTCGTAGCGTGTGGTCCGTGTTATGCCTCGGGAGACGCACGCTATGCCTGTGACCACCAGGCTTTACTTTGATGAGTGCCGAACCGCACGAACTCTTGTGTGCGACACGGGAGACAGACGTCTGCTTGCGAGAGGGCGGGGAGGTTAATCCGGGCAGCAAAAAGGCCGCGCCGGACGTTTGTCCTGGCGCGGCCTTCCTATGCCGTCTATTGCGTGGGCGTGTTCGTGCCCGAATCGGCTGTGCCGCCGCCCGAGGTGTCTCCGCCGCCGGTTGTGCCGCCGGAGGTTCCGCCACCCGTGCCGCCGCCGGAGGTGCCGCCGCCACTGGTGCCGCCGCCCGTGCCGCCGCCGGAGGTGCCGCCGCCCGCGTTACCGCCGTCGCCGCCTGCGTTGCCGCCGTCACCAGTCGTGGTGGTATCGGTGGAGGTGTCCTTCTTCGTCTCCTCCTCCGTGGTGGTCTCGGTCTTCTTCTCGGTGTAGGTGTATGAGCCGTCGTTGACGCTCGAGCTGGTGTTGGAGAACTTCCAGGTGCTGTTGGCCTTGTAGGTGGGGTCGGAGGCGCTTGCCATTGGCCAGTCCTGCTTTTCGGTGTCTCCCAGGACGCTGTTCATGAAGTAGGCGAAGGCCTTGTTCGACGTGTCGGCAGGATGCAGGCCGGTGCTCGAGTCAGTGCTCTTGTAGCCCGTCCAAACGGCAACGGAAAGCTGGGGCGTATAGCCGCAGAACCAGAGGTTCTCCGTGTTGTCCGTCGTGCCGGTCTTGCCGGCGACGGGCTGGTTGATGTTCAGGATGCTGTAGTACATGGAGCTTGCCGTGCCCCTGGTGAGCACGCCCTCGAGCACGTTCGTCGCCGCCTTGGCCACGCTCGCGTCGATGGCCTGGGTGGGGCTGTCCTGGTGCTCGTAGACCGTGTTGCCGTTGCGGTCCTCGATTTTGGTGATGGCGATGGAGTCGCGGTGGACGCCGCCGCTCGCAAGCGTCG
>CAVHKV010000277.1:0-2134 GCA_963636635.1 uncultured Bacteroidales bacterium | reverse complement strand
TCGCGCTGGGCGTCCTCGGCAACGTCAAAGTACGAGGTGCCGTCTCCGTAGGTAGAGGCCGCCTCGTCGGCCCCCAGCGCCTTGAGCACCGTGGGCTGGAAGTCGAGGTGGCTCACGGGAGCCTCGGAGACCGTATAGGGGCCGGTGGCGCCAGCGGGCTTCACGAGGCAGATGGGCGAGATGGGGTTGGTGAGGCCGTCGGCGCGCTTGTTCACCGAGCTGCCGTGAAGGCCGCTTTGCCAATAGCCGTGGTCGGCCGTGATGATGATGGTGGCGTCGTCGTAAAGGCCGAGGTCCTTGAGGTCCTGGATGTACTGGTTGAGCACGGTGAAGGTGCCGCGCGTCTGCGTGGTCATGTCCGTGCCGCCCTCGGGCTGGTTCATGTTCTCGTCATAGGTGAAGGGAACGTGCGAGCCGTTGAGGTGGATGAGCTTGAAGGCGCCGTCATGGGAGCTGTCGTCGCTCACCGTAAGGCCACGCTCGCACAGCTCGGAGTAGTAGGAGCCGTCGTCCATGATGTAGGGGCTCGTGGAGTCGTCGGCATCAAAGCTGCCGAGACCCAAGACGCCCTGGCTCATGTCGTCGGTGTAGTACCAGAAGGCGGGCTTTGCCACCCAAGGGGCATCGCGATAGAGGGCCACCTTGTACAAGATCTTGAGGGTGCCCAGGACGTCGATGCCGCGCTGGTCGACGCTCTTGATGTTGTCCGTAAGGTCGCCGACGACCTCCTTGTCGCTATAGAGGCAGTCCGCATACAGCGAGACGGAGTAGTTGGACGAGCTGACGTCCTGGATGAAGCTGCTGCGCGTGAAGCGCGTGTCAATGTAGCTCTGGTAGTCCTCGTCGTTCTGCAGCATCTCGCCCGAGACGAGGAACGGGATGCCGTACGCCGTGGGGATCATGGAGCCGGTGGAGTTGCGGAAGTACGTGAACCCGGTGAAGTCGTCGAGCACGTCAGGGTACTTCTCGAGCACGCTGTCGAACTCCTGCGTGTCGGTCGTGTCGATGACGAAGACGATGACGTTCTTCTTGGAAGAGACCTCGAACAGGCCCGCCTTGGTGACCATGTACTCGCTGGAGCCCATAATGGCGTGCTTGAACGGGCGGGCAGCGGCGATGCCCTGTACCAGGATGAGGACGACAGCAAGCGAGCAGAGCCCGAGGCGGCCAAGCGAGGGCACGCGCCTCACAAAGACGATGGCGGCGGCGATGAGCGCGCACCACACAAGCACGCCGATGACCATGCTCGAGGTGAAGTTTGACCAGACGACCTCATGGCCGTCGGCAGAAGGAAGGCCGGCGTTCATGAAGAGGGCCTGCACGAACCCGGCCACGCCAAGGGCGACGGCCAGGGCAAGGGCGACGTCATAGGCGCGCCCGCGAAGGCAGGAGAGCAGAAGCGCCGCGACGGTCCCGATGAGGAAGGCGGCAACGACGAGCACAGCCCACACGTCGTGCAGGCTAAAGAAGAGGCTGTCCGTGTTGCCGTCGACGAGCTCAAACGGGGCGACGACGAAGTACGTGAACATGAGGAAGGCCATGGCGAGCAGCATGAGGCCGAAGCGCTTTGCCCATCCGAGCGGCTCGCCCTCAAAGGCGCCGCGCTCGGGCTGGCGAAGCGTCGTGGGCTCGGCGGTTGCGAGGTTGGGGTGCTCGGCCGCCGGAAGCTCGCTCACGGCGGTCTCCACGGCCTTGCCGGCGTTCTCGTCCACCTTGAGCAGGCGCAGCACCACGCGGCGCAGGCGCCTCCAGGCCACGCCGATGACGGCGGAAAGCGCCACGGCCACGCCGGCGAGCGCCTGGATGGTGTAGGTCATGACCGAAGGGTCCACGTAGGCGGCGGCGGGTTCGGCCATGCCCGCCCAGGCCACGGCGATGCCCAAGGCAACAAACGCGAGGTCAAAGAGGCGAAGCGCCACGCGCTTGAACTTACTCACAGCCATCACTCCCCTCTTCGGTTTCTGCATTTGCAGCGGTTGCAGGCTCCTCGACAGCTGGGCCGCTCGTCACCACGGCCGATTCGACCTGCTTGGGAGCAACGTTCGCAGCATCCGCCTCGGTGGCCGCCTCGTCAGCAGGCGCGGCGCCGTCGCCAGAAGCCTCGCCGGCAGACGCGTCAGCATCGCTCAAGGCC
>CAVHKV010000276.1:0-2147 GCA_963636635.1 uncultured Bacteroidales bacterium | reverse complement strand
TCGACATGATGCGCCGCAAGTTCGACGAGTACGAGGCCGAGTGCCACTCCTGCCTGGAGCACAAGCTGCCGCTTCCCGCCTACGACTGCGTCATGAAGTGCAGCCACGCCTTCAACATCCTGGACGCCCGCGGCGCCATCTCGGCCACCGAGCGCGCCAACTACATCCTGCGCGTCCGCAGCGTCGCCAAGGCCTGCTGCGAGTCTTACCTGGCCGAGGTCGCGTCCAAGACCCGCGACGAGAAAAAGATTGGGGAGGTGGCATAGATGACTGCCGCTACCTGTGATTTCCTGCTCGAGATCGGCTGCGAGGAGATGCCCTCCGCGCCTCTCATGAACGCCGCCAAGCAGCTTCCCAAGCTCGTCGTCTCTCGCCTTGACGCCGCTGGCCTTGCCCACGGCGAGGTCCGCGTCGTCTCGACCCCGCGCCGCCTGGCCGCCATCGTCGAGGCCGTTGCCACCCAGACCGAGGCCATCCACGAGGTCATGCGCGGCCCCAAGGCCCAGATCGCCTTCGACGCCGACGGCAACCCCACCAAGGCCGCCGAGGGCTTTGCCCGCAAGAACGGTGTGGACGCCTCCGAGCTCACCCGCAAGGTGGCCGAGGACGGCAACGAGTACGTGTTTGCCGAGCGCAACGTCGAGTCCAAGCCGGCCATGCCAATCCTCTCCCAGATCTGCCACGACGTCATTGCCAACATCGAGTGGCCCAACTACCGCTCCCAGCGCTGGGGCTCCGAGCACGAGACCTTCGTGCGCCCCATCCGCTGGATCTGCGCCCTTCTGGGCGATGAGGTCGTGAGCGTTTCCTATGCCGACGTCACGAGCTCCAACACCACCCGCGGCCACCGCGTTCTGGCCCCCGGCGAGCACGTCGTCGCCAACGCCGACGCCTACGAGCAGGTGCTCGAGGGCGCCTTCGTGCTCGGCGCCGAGCGCCGTGAGGCCACCATCCGCGAGGGCATCGCCGCCATCGAGGCCGCGCGCCCCGGCTGCCACGTGGACACGCCCAAGAAGACCTTCGACGAGGTCGTGAACCTTTGCGAATGGCCCACCGTGCTCGTCGGCACCTTCGACGAGGAGTTCCTCAAGGTCCCGCACGAGATCATCTGCGAGTCCATGCTCTCCAACCAGCGCTATTTCCCCATCTTCGACGCCGAGGGCAAGCTCACCCGCGAGTTCGTCATCGTCTCCAACGCAGACCCGACCGTAAGCGAGACGGTCATCTCGGGTAACGAGCGCGTCGTGCGCCCGCGCCTTGACGACGCCAAGTTCTTCTACGAGGAGGACCTCAAGGTCTCCCTCGACACCTTCCGCGAGCGCCTGGCCAAGGTGGCCTTCCAGCGCCAGCTCGGCAGCGTGCTGCAGAAGTCCGAGCGCATCGAGTCTCTCGCCCTGGCCATCTGCCATGAGGCCCGCATCGGCGCCAAGATGTCTGCCGCCGCGGCCCGCGCCGCGCACCTGTGCAAGGCCGACCTCGTGAGCTCGGCCGTCGTCGAGTTCACGAGCCAGCAGGGCGTCATGGGCGGCTACTACGCCCTGGCCGCCGGCGAGGGCGAGGACGTGGCCGAGGGCATCCGCGACCACTACCGCCCGCGCTTCGCCGGAGACGAGCTTCCCGAGGGCATCTGCGGCTGCGTGGTCGCCGTGGCCGACAAGCTCGACACCATCGCCGGCATGTTCGCCATCGGCGAGCCGCCCACCGGCTCCAAGGACCCCTACGCGCTGCGCCGCGCCGCCATCGGCGTCGTGACCATCCTGCGCGACCGCCTGCACGTCTCCTACGAGCCGCTCGTGAGCGCCGCCCTCGAGTCCCTTGCCGAGCAGGGCATCGAGTTCGACTCCGAGAAGGTCCGCGCCGACATCTGCGCCTTCATCCTCGGCCGCATGCAGCAGATGGTGCGCGACGACGGCGTCTCTGCCGACACCGTGGCCGCCGTGAGCGCCGGCAACGTCACCGCCCCGGACGACTTCTTCGCCCTCGCGCACGCCCTCGAGGACGCCCGTGCCAACGACCCGGAGACCTTCGACAACCTCGCCGTCGCCTACGCCCGTGCCGCCCATCTTGCCCAGGCAGAGCTCGGCTGCGAGACGAACGCCGAGCTCATGGGCGAGTCCGAGAAGGCTCTGAACGATGCTGTGGAGCAG
>CAVHKV010000275.1:0-2160 GCA_963636635.1 uncultured Bacteroidales bacterium | reverse complement strand
CCAGATAGCTCGGCTCTCGCCCGAAAAACAGAAATTACCGCGAACGGTACCATGGCCCAGCCGAGTGGGATAACCACAGCCACAAAAAAGGCCGGGCGCGGGACCCGGCCTTATCAACGCTTGTGAGACGCCTTACAGGTAGGCGACGGCCTTGATCTCGACCTTGGCGCCCTTGGGGAGGGCGGCCACCTCAAAGGCGGCGCGGGCCGGATACGGGGCGGCGAAGAACTCGGCGTAGACCTCGTTCATGGCGCCGAAGTCGGCGATGGAGTCGAGCAGAACGGTGGTCTCGGCAACGTCGGCCATGGTGGCGCCGGCGGCCTCGAGCACGTTCTTGACGTTGGTGAGGCTCTGGCGGGTCTGGGCGGCGATGTCCTCGCCGGCGAACTCGCCGGTGGCCGGGTCAACCGGCAGCTGGCCGGAGACGTGGATGCAGTTGCCGGCCTTGGTGGCGGCGGAGTACGGGCCCACCGCTGCGGGGGCCTTCTCGGTGACGACAGCCTCGATTGCCATGTGATTCTCCTTCTCTGCCGCATAGCGCAGCATGTTCCTCGCCCCGGACGGGGCACTTGACGATGATAACAAATATTTCTCTCGCTGTGCCTCACGTTTCACCCGACCACAGCGCGGCCGATATGGCGGCAGCAGGGAGCGGAACGCCGGCTGTTGGCAGGGGCAAAATCCGCAGTCATTGCATACCCTTGAGAGCCAGACCGCTCATAAGTAGGGGCTTCCCGCATTCAGAGCTTTTCCGGCCACAAAGTCTGTTTGCCGTTGGAAACTCGATTCAGAGGGAGCCGGGGGCTAGCGATACAACGTCATCGTCCGTTATCCAAGCCGCCAGAACGCTGACCGCACAACAAATGGCAATCGAGGGGCACCCGAACAAGCCGGATGCCCCTCGATGGATGCGATGCTATCTAGTGCCCTGCTCCTAGCGCTGCGCTCCTCTAGCGGCTCACGTAGCGGCCGGGCTTCTCGCCGGTGGGCTGGCCGTCACGGGCGGCCAGGACGCCGTTCACGAAGGTGAGCTTGGCACGGCCCTTGCAGGCAAAGCCCTCGTAGGGGGTGTGGTCCACGTTCTGGTGCTGGGTGGCGGCGCTGATGGTCCACTCCACGTTGGGGTCCCATACGCAGACGTCGGCGTCGGCGCCCACGTCGAGCCTGCCCTTGGCCGGCCACATGCCAAAGACCTTGGCCGGGTTCTCGCTCATGAGGCGGCAGAGGTCTGTGGGGCCAAGCTCGTCGGCAAAGCTCGTGGCCACCAGGGCCGGCCTGTGCTCGATGCCGGCGCCGCCGTTGGGGATCTTGCGGAAGTCCCCGCGGCCGCGGTCCTTCTGGCCCACGAGGTTGAAGCTGCAGTGGTCGGTGGCGATGGTGTCAATCTCTCCGGCGCAGAGCGCCTCGCGAAGGGCGCTGCGGTCCGACGGCTTGCGCAGCGGCGGGCTCATGACGTACTTGGCCCCAGCAAAACCGTCCTCGCCCTGCTCCAGGTAGCGGGTGTCGTCCAGCAGCAGGTACTGAGGGCAGGTCTCAACAAAGATGTTCTTCTGGCCGCGGGCCTTGGCGGCGCGGACGGCGTCCAGGCCCATCTTGGTGGAAAGGTGCACCACGTTCACGCGCGCGTCGCCCGCGATGTGGGCGAGGTAGAGCAAGCGCGAGATGGCCTCGGCCTCGCACTCGGCCGGGCGGCTCAGGGGGTGGCCCTCGGGGCCGGTGATGCCAGCCTCAAAGACGCGGCGCTGCAGGTCGTTTACCACGGTGCCGTTCTCGCAGTGGACGCACAGGGTGCCGCCAAGCGGCGCCAGGGCCTCGAGCACCTCGAGGGTCTCGGCGTCGTCCAGGCGCAGGTGGTCGTAGGCAAAATAGGTCTTGAAGGAGCACACGCCGCTCTCGCGCATCACGGCGAGGTCGGCCTTGTTGCGCTCGTTCCACTCGGCCAGAGCCATGTGGAAGGCGTAGTTGGCCGTGCAGGTGCCGTCGGCGCGCTTGTGCCACTCGGCCAGGGCATCGGGCATGGTCACGCCGCGGTCGGCCGTGGCGTAGTCGACCACCGTGGTGGTGCCGCCGCAGGCGGCCGCGCAGGTGCCGGTCTCAAAGCTGTCGGCCGTCCAGTCCATGCCCGTCCAGCACTGCAGGTGCGTGTGGGCGTCGATGAAG
>CAVHKV010000274.1:0-2183 GCA_963636635.1 uncultured Bacteroidales bacterium | reverse complement strand
ACCCCAACGGCAACATCGCCGCCACGGGCACCTTCTGCGCCGTAGACGTCTGGGGCCGCGCCACCGTCCGCACCACGGACGGCAAGGAGCTAACAATCTCCAGCGAGCAAGCCAGCATCCGAGCCAAGTAGCAGGCATTTATTGATGTCTTGAGGGTAATCGGGGGCTCTGCCCCTGGCAGATTCGCATGTTCCGGAACCATGGCTTGCGTGTCGCGGCGCCTGACAGCGTGTTCCGCTTGTCGGACGCTGGGGAAGGAGGGGCGGGCCTCTCTACATTACATGCGCATGAGCGTCCTGCTGCAGTTGCTCGCTATCTCCTTTTGCATGGCTTCTTCGATGTCCTCTATGCCCGGAAGGCCTTGGGCGCGGGCCTCGGCCACAACATTGTCAAGGGCGTTGGGAATCAGCTTTGCCATGGTTCCGAGCCGACCGCAAAGCAGATCCGTGCTTAGCTCCAGTTCGTCCAGGTTGCAGTCCCGCACCATCTTTTCAACGTTGTCTGCGCCAAGCATGCCGAACCTGTTCTCGCCGCCGATGGATAGGGCGGCGCGGAGCGGCTTTCTCTTTTGCGGCGCCAGCGAGCGATAGGGCGCAATGGTGGCCACGTCGTACAGCGGCGCAATTCTTACGTCCTCCGGCGAAAACAGCATGAGCGAGTGGTTCTTCGCGTGCGCGTCCGTGGCGCCAATGAGGTAGTTGAAGAACAGGTAGAGGACGAACCGGTAGGCGTTCTCGCGGGCCTGCTTACTCGTCGTCTTCAGCATTGCCATGATTTGGGGGGTTGCTGGGCCGCCTAGCTCGGCATACTTGACATCCGGCATGACCGAGAGCGCCTGGCAGAAGTCTTCCTGGTGGATTCGCAGGACGTGCCCCGCCTCATCCCGCATGCGGTCATAACGCTCAATCACGATAGCCGGCTCGGAGCCAAACATGCGGAAGTTCGTTTTGGCGACGGGCAGCCCGATCTTCTCGGCCAGGCGCATCGAGATGAATTCGACAAGCGCCTGGTTCGTGAATCCTGCCACGCCTGGCTTCACGATATGCGTTGAAGCGGCGGCACCGATGCAATCAAACCAGCGGTTGCCCTCGCGGCGGAGGGTGAACTTGGCTTGGCAGCCGGCGAGCGACCAATGGCCTTCCGTTGGGGGCGCATCGACCCAGGCCGCAGCGGCGTTCTCCCGCACGGCGGCAAGCTTTGCCTCGATGTCTTCGTCCGAAAGCTCAACTAGGTCGCGCTGGCTATCTTCTGTGGGCGGAACCGCTCCATGCGAACAAACCTGAACGGCTCCCGGGCAGTCCATGCCGATGGCCCCGAGCAGGCGGAAGGGGTTGTTGGGGGAGACGCCGTAATGGGAACCGATTGCGCCCCGGGTGGCCGACTCGTCGGGAAGCAAGCCCATGAGGTACGGGCGCACGACGCGGTCGTTGTATTTTGCCAACCCAACGGGCATGGAAAGGGAGAGGGGCACCCCGTCGTAGCCGGGAGCGTACTCAAACGAGACGGCTCCGTTGCGGTCTTCTACGAGCTGACCGCAGAACGTGCCCGAGATATAGACATCGAGAATCCTGTCGGCGTTGTCCATCAGTCATCACCGTCCAGCTTCCAGATGTCGGCCAGCTCGTATTTGGGAGCTTGCGCGGCGAGAGCGGAAGTTGCCTTTCCGCTCTTCTTCGAGAGGCTCTCGGTGAGGTCGACGGACATGGTGAGGCCGAGCGCATCGAGCAGCTTGAGGTAGCTCTCCAGGCCAAAGTTGCGGCTTTCTCCCTGTTCAAGCGCGTAGATCGTTCGGGCCCCAATGCCCGTTTGCTTCGCAAGCGCAGAGCGCGACAGCCCACGGTCCTCGCGTATACGCCGGACAATGCTGCCGGCAATTTGCGCGCTGTTGACCTTGCCCATGCTGCTGCCCTTCGATTTCGCCATATTCTGCATTACGCAATATATGGCATAACGCCAAATATGGCAACTTTTGCATGCAGGGGACGGGATGCCACCTCTGCGGGGGCTAAACGGCGGCGCAGCTTGCGTGCCCCATAGCAAACGCCGGCCACCGTTAGCGATGGCGGCCGACGTTCAGGCCGTATAGCTCGGCTTTATTGCTGTGGCACACCGCTACGTCAGCGAGGTTGCGCTTTGGTGGGCGGCCCAGATGCGCCAGACGCCTCGCAGCGTCAGGTCCATGT
>CAVHKV010000273.1:0-2214 GCA_963636635.1 uncultured Bacteroidales bacterium | reverse complement strand
TGCCGTCCTCGTCGGCCGTGTCAAAGATGAGCGCCAGGCCAAAGCGCGTGCGCTCAACCGTGATGCCGCGCCAGCGCAGGATCTGCATGCAGAGCAGGTGGATGACAAACCCGGCCACCGTAAGCAGCGCAAATATGAGAATGGCCTGTGCCATGGGCTGATCGTCCTCGTTCCTCGCGGGTGGTTGGCGGCTTGTCAGTCGCTTAGCGTAATTGCGGCACATGCGTCCGCTAGGTTCGCAGAAGAGCATACCCGAGACGCGAAGGCGGGGACCAAGCGGTCGTGGACCAGCATGTCTAGCCCTATGAAACGGTCGCGCCGCCGCCTTGCCGGGCCTTTCGAAAAAGTTGGGTAGGCGCCCGTCCATGTGGGTATACGGCAACCAACGTGGAAATTGCGGGTACGCGCGCGTGACGGCAATATCGTCGCTGCAAACCGCGCGTGGGGCTAGTATACTTTCAAAGTTGCTGCGGCGTCCGTGGACGCTGCCCAGTCCGTAGACCACGCCCTAGCGGCTGTCGTTGAGAGGAACACCAACATGCTTTTTGGTCTTGGTATGCCCGAACTGATCGTCATTCTCGTCGTCGTCCTGGTCATCTTTGGGCCTAAGAACCTCCCCAAGCTCGGCAAGCAGCTCGGCAAGACTGCCAAGAGCATCCGCGAGGGCATGGACGAGGTCGAGGCCGAGTCCAAGGGCGAGTCCACCGAGGCCGCCGACGTCGTGGTCGAGAAGGCCGAGGCCGCCTCTGAGGACGCCGACGCTCCCGTGGCCGCCGCCTCCGACGCCAAGTTCTGCGGCAAGTGCGGTGCCAAGAACCCGGCCGACAACAAGTTCTGCTGCGAGTGCGGCGAGAAGCTCTCCTAGTAGGACCTCGCGCAACGCGCGCCCACCGTACGTAGAAACACCTCAGCAGAAAGCGAACCATGGCTGACAACGAGATCATCCTTACCCCCGAAGGCCGCCAGAAGCTCGTCGACGAGCTGGCTTGGCGCGAGGGAGAGCACGACGCCGAGATCATCGAGCGCATCAAGACCGCCCGTGACTTCGGCGACCTCTCCGAGAACTCCGAGTACGACGACGCCAAGGAGGAGCAGTCCAAGAACGCCTCCCGCATCGCCGAGATTCGTAAGATCCTCTCCACCGCCAAGGTCTCCGAGAGCGCCGGCAGGTCCGTGGCCGTCTCCATCGGCTGCACGGTCGAGATTCAGGAGGAGGGCAAGGACAAGAAGGTCGCCTACACCATCGTGGGCACCACCGAGACCAACTCCCTCGAGCACAAGATCTCCAACGAGAGCCCGGTTGGCTCCGCGCTGATGGGTCACGCCAAGGGCGACGTCATCGAGGTCACCAGCCCCTCCGGCAAGACCCGCAGCTACACCATCACCAAAATCTCGCGCTAGGGCGAGATTGCATCGACGCAGGCCTTGGCCTGCAAGCATGTCCTGTCCGCCCCTTCCGTGCCCGCCGCGGGAGGGGCGTCTTGTTTGTCTGCGCCACGTCGCGCGCCGCGTTCGCAAGAGCGAGCCGCGTTCACTATGGCGCACCGCGTTCGCAGGGGCGCACCCCGCAAGGGAGCGCTTCGCAAGGGAGCGCCGGTACCGCAGGGGGTCCCCGCAAGGGAACGGCGGGGCGCGCAGGACGCATGAGAGCGGCCCGGGAACTCCCGGGCACAAAGGAATGAAGGCCGCCCGGCCCATCGGGCGCAAAAGGAGCATCCATGTCTGAAGAGACCAAGAACGTGGCCGAGCAGGCCGCCACCAACGACGAGCGTGCCATGCGCATCTCGCGCAGGCAGGCCATCATCGACGCGGGCGGCAACCCCTACCCCGAGCACTGCGACGTTAACGCCCACCTCGCCGAGCTGCTCGAGCGCTACGAGGGCCTTGAGGCCGAGGGCACAGACGATACCGTCTACACCGTGGCCGGCCGCATCCGCGCCAAGCGCGGCCAGGGCAAGCTCGCCTTCGTGGTGCTGCAGGACTCCACGGCCAAGATGCAGCTCTTCTGCCGCATCGACAACCTGGGCGAGGAGGGCATGTCCGCCCTTGCCAAGATGGACCTGGGCGACATCGTCGAGGCCACGGGCACCATGGTACGCACCCGTCGCGGCGAGCTGTCGCTGTCTCCCACGAGCGTCCGCCTGCTCTCCAAGTCCATCCGCCCGCTGCCCGAGAAGTTCCACGGCCTCTCCGACAAGGAGACCCGCTACCGCC
>CAVHKV010000272.1:0-2218 GCA_963636635.1 uncultured Bacteroidales bacterium | reverse complement strand
AGCCCATCCACACGCGATCCTGCTTGGCGAACTCTGCGGGCATGTAGAAGCCGTCGGCCTTGGGGGTGGACTCGGACTCGGTGATGGTACGCATTGCACTTTCCCTTCTGTTGTTGGAAAGAACTTCCTGCGAATAGTGGGGCCGCGCCGCCCTTCCTCGGCGCGGCTGTGGTGCTACGTCGCGCCCGGCCTTGCGCGCTCCCCTATGAAAGGCTGGGAGCAGGCCGGGCGGCAACGGTGGAGCTACGGGTGGATCAGGTGGCGCAAAGGGTGAGCCAGGTGCGCCTCGGGCGGCACAGGGGCTTTTGCGTTCAGCGCCGGGAGCCAGATAGTGGCCCAGAGGGTCGCAGGCTACTCCTGCTCGGCCTCGGCGGCCTCCTCGGCCAGACGCTGGGCGGCAAGCTCGGGGGTGAGGCCCTTGTACTCCTCGGTGCGGTCCTTGGCGGAGACGACGCGGAAGACCTCGCCGATGATGAGCAGCACGAAGAAGATGGCGAGCATCGGGACCTTGGACTCGACCTCGTCGGCAGAGAGCGGGACGAGCGTGGCCACGATGGCGAGCACGAGCTCGGCGCAGGGCACGGCCAGGGCGACCTTCATCATCGCGCCCTTGAACGGGAAGGTGAAGACGCGCTCACGGTTCGGGTCGTTCTTACGAAGGTTGAGGAACGCCGGGAACATCGGGATGTAGGTGAGCAGCAGGAAGACGACGGAGGTGCCGAAGAGCGTCCAGAACAGGCCGTTGGAGATGGCATCGACCGGCACGAGCTGGATGCAGAGCACCACGGAGGCCACGATGGCGTTCACGAGGTTGGCGCCGTTGGGCATGTCGTCCTTGCTGATCATGGAAGCGAAGACCTTGGGCATGTTGCCGTGCTCGGCAGCGTAGCGGGCCACGGAGTTGACGCCGAAGGACCAGGCGGCCATGTTGGCGAACAGGGTGATGAGGAAGGCCACGCAGATGATCTGGAACAGCGGGGAGTCGCCCACCATGGTCTGCACGGCGACGATCATGCCGTAGTCGGGGTCGATCTGGTCGGCCGGGATGGCCGCGCCGATGCCGAAGCCGGCGAAGAGGTAGATGACCGCGATGGCGAGGCCGCCGGCGATGATGGCCTTGGGGATGTCCTTGGCGGGGTCGGCCATGTCGTCGGTCATGGTGCAGATGACCTCGAAGCCCATGAAGTTGAAGATGATGATGGACAGGTAGCCAAGGGCGTTGGTGTTGGTGAGCTCGGGCAGGAAGGTGGCGGCGCTCATGTCGCTGGCAAAGCCGTTCTGCTGGGCGTACCAGATGCCGAGGGCGCCCACGAGCACGGCCACGACGACCTTGATGAGGGCGCCGCCGTTGAGGACCCACTCGGAGTCGGCCACCTTGGAGCGGCCGATGAGGTAGACGATCCAGACGAAGCCGAGCTCAATGAGGATCTGGACCGGCAGGCTGAACTCCCAGCCAAAGGCGAGGTTCAGGATGGGCGGGAACAGGACCGCCAGGGACGTGATCCACAGCGGGTAGTTGACCCAGTAGTAGTACGAGATGCGGGCGCCCCACTTGTCGCCGAGGCCGTCGCGCACCCAGTCGTAGATGCCGCCCTCGCCGTCATAGGTGGTGCCCAGCTCGGCAACCACCATGCCGTAGGGAAGCAGGAAGGTGAGGATCAAGAAGATCCACCAGAAGAACTGCTGGTTGCCGATGGCAGCAGCAGGCGCGGCGGCTTCGCAGACGAAGACGACGCAGATAACGGTCGAAATCACCGTCAAAAAGGAGAGGTGCTTCTTACCTTCGCTCATGCGAACTCCTTATAGACGTTTGGCAAGCAAAAGACGCGGGGGCGGGAAGAGATGCCCGGGGACGGCTCCCGCCCCCGCGGGTGTTTCGGTGCGCCGGGCTCATGGCCGGCCCGGCGCCCCTAGGAGAGGAAAGCTTAGGCGTTGAGCTCGTCGAGCTTGGCGAGGGCGGCGTGCAGCTCGGCCTTGGCGGAGTACTCGACGTTCTCGTCGTCGAGCGGGGTGCGCTTGCCGAGGGCAGCGAGCAGGGCGCGGATGGAGTGCTTGCGGTTCTCAGCCTCGACCCAGCACAGGGAGCGCTCCTCGTTGTCCATGACCTCGTCCACGACCTCCTCGCCGCGGGTGGCCGGCAGGCAGTGCATGAACTTGGAGTTGGGGCCGGCGAAGTTCATCATGTCCATGGTGACCTGGTACTTGGGGTAGAACACGT
>CAVHKV010000271.1:0-2219 GCA_963636635.1 uncultured Bacteroidales bacterium | reverse complement strand
CGCCGCTCGCGGGGCTGTGCCTGCTGGAGCGCGGCGACGAGGACAGCTGCGAGCGCGTCGACGCGCAGGAGGCCCTCGCCGGCGCCTTGCGCCAGGTCTACATGCCGCGCGACCCCGAATCCGCGTTCCTTACGCTGGGGTTCCTTGATACCCTATTGGGCAAGGTCCCCGTCTACCGCCTGCGCTGCACCATGGCGCAAAGCGCCGTGCGCGCGAGCTTTGAGGCGATGACGGGCCTTTGCTTTGATGACTATCGGCGCGAGAAGGACCGCGATGCCCTCGTCTGAGAATTACGTACAGCCCGCACGCCTCGTGGACGCAGACGCGCCGCTCTCCCCCAGCTCCCTCTACCTCGTGCACCTGCTCTCCTGCGCCCTGCGCGCTCAGGCGCCCGCCGAGCTGCCGAACGGCGCCTCCTGGGACGGCGTGTTCAAGCTCGCAACCAGCAACTCGGTGGCCACCACCTGCGCCTTTGCCGTTGCCATGGCGAGCGGCGCCGGCGCGGAGGAGCGCAAGCGCTGGCAGGCCGAGGTGGACCGCAACCTCATGCGCCACGTCGTGTTCGACATGGAGCGCGAGACGCTCTTTGCCGCCATGGACGAGGCGGGCCTCGCGCATCTGCCGCTCAAGGGCGTCGTCACCTCACGCGAGTACCCGCGCCCCGAGATGCGCTGGATGTGCGACAACGACATCCTCTTCGGGCATGTTGACGGCGTGGCGGGCGACGCGGCTTGCGTCGGCGATAACGAGGCCACGGCCGGCGGCGCGGCTTGCGGCGGCACTGCGGGCGATGGCGAGGGCCACGGCGCCGATCACGCCACCGCGGTCGCCGACGCCCAAGCCACGCACGGCAGCGAGGCCAGCGTCTGCGCCACGCACGGCGCCCAAGCCGCAGACCCCACCATCGCCGCCGCCACGGACGAGGACGCCCGCGGGCTGCGCTCCATCATGGAGGCCGACGGCTTCAAGACCGCGCACTTTGGCGCCGGCAACCACGACGCCTACGAGAAGGCGCCCTTCCTCAACTTTGAGATGCACCGGGGCCTGATGAACCCCGAGGTGAGCTGGTGGCGCTATTACGAAAACCCCTGGCAGCGCGCCCGCAAGGACACCGACGCGCCCGGCCTCTCGTACGTCTTTGGCCACGAGGACGCCTACCTCTTCCACGTCGCCCACATGTTCAAGCACTTCTCGAACTCCGGCTGCGGCGTCCGCGGCATCGCCGACGAGTGGGTGCTCCTGCAGGCGTGGGGGCCCTCAATGGACCGCGCCTACCTGGACGACGAGCTTGCCAAGCTGGGCATGCTCGAGTTTGAGCGGGCGCTGGCCCGCACGGCCACGAGCGTCATCGGCAAGGACGCCTGCGGCCGCACGCTGGCGGGCGACGCGGGAGCGCTGGACGCCGACGACACCGCCATGCTCGCGTACATGCTGGGCAGCGGCACCTACGGCACGGTGGCCAACAACGTCGCGATCAAGCTCGCGCAACAGGCCGGCGAGCACGGGCAGCGGGGGCTTCGCGCGCGCTACCTGCTCTCCCGCGCCTTCCCGCCGCTCGAGAAGCTGCGGCAGTACTACACCGTGCTCAACAGGGCCCCGTGGCTTCTGCCCGGCGTCTACGCGTACCGCTTCCTCGTGAAGCCCTTCACCCGCACGAAACGCCTGCGCGCCGAGCTCGACGCCGTGGCCAAGTCCGCCAAGAAAGGACGGTAGAGACCATGGCCAAGCACTTTGCAGGCGGCAATGAAGAAGATTTGACGGACGACGGGCAGTCTGGCTCGCGCAAAACCGCCGTTGCGGTTGCCGTGGTGCTTGTCGTAGTTGCCCTGCTGGGCGGCCTGGCGTGGCTGTGCTTTGGGTCTGGCCTGCTGGCGGGCGGCACGGCAAGCCACGGCTCCCTGGCCGCGACGACCTCTGCAGCGTCCGAGGCGAGCACGACGGACGCTGCCGTAACCAGCGCCAGCACCGCTGGCGGCGGCGATTCAGAGACTTCCTCGCAGGGTGACGCCACCGCCGCGGATGCGACCGCGAACAACGGCGACTCTGCAAGTGCCAGCAATGCCGGTGCCGGCGTGGGCGGCGGCACGAACAATGGCTCCTCCAATGGCTCGAGCAGCTCGTCCAATGGCTCGTCCAGCTCGGGCGGATCCGGCACGGGCGTCTCCCCCATCGACAATGACGTGGACGCCAATGGCGACGACTCGTCTTCCAACCAGAAC
>CAVHKV010000270.1:0-2243 GCA_963636635.1 uncultured Bacteroidales bacterium | reverse complement strand
GTGGCGGGCTCGGTTAGAGTACCCACGGTTCATCGGAGGACCGTCGGCCGAAGCCGGCAATGGTCGGAAAAGATGTCGAGTGCGCTCGGTTATTCCTGGAATAGCCGGGCGCATTTTGCTCCCGGCGAGACGTCTGGAGGAACGATGTCTAAGCAAGACGCTTCGGCCGCCAAGCCGAACGAGGCCATCCGCCCGAACGCGGCCGTCGAGCCGGTGGAGGCCGCCCAGCCAAACGCGTCAACCCAGTTGAGCGGCGGTGCCCAGCAACCCGTGGCCGCCGCGACTCACGCCAGCGCTCAAACGAGCGCCGCCGGCTGGCTCTCCATGCCGCAGCCGCGCCTGGGGCAGGCCGGGCTGCTGGTGCTCTTGGCCTTTTTGTCCACCATCATCCCACTGTCGCTCGACATGTACACGCCGGCCGTGCCGCACATGGCCGAGCACCTCAACACCAACGCGGGCATGGTCAACCTCACGCTCGTGGGCTTCTACCTGTTCTTTGCCATCGGCCTGCTCATCTTTGGCCCGATGTCTGACCGCATGGGCCGCAAGCCCGTCCTCATCATCGGCCTTGCGAGCTACGTGGCAGGCTCGCTTGCCTGCTCGCTTGCCCCCACCATCGAGTTCCTCATCGTCGCGCGCGTGGTGCAGGCCCTGGGTGCTGGCGCCGGTGAGGCCATGACCAACAGCATCGTGAAGGACGCCGTGCGCGAGGAGCGTCGCGGCCCCGTGCTCTCGCTCATCCAGCTGATGCTCATCCTCGGCCCCGTCATCGCGCCGGTGGTGGGCGCCTTCGTGGTGGCGCACTTTACCTGGCGCACCACCTTCGACATCCTTGCCGTGGCCGGCCTCGCCTGCCTCGTGCTCGCGCTCCTCTACCAAGAGACGCTTGTGCCCGAGCACCGCGTGAAGAAGGGCCAGGAGAGCTTGGCCGGACAGCTCGCCGATGTGGTCAAAAACCCCGGCTTCACCTCGTTCATGATGATCTTCTGCACGTTTAACCTGGGCTTTATGGCTTACGTGAGCGTGGCGAGCTATATCTACGAGAGTCTTTTCGGCCTCTCCGAGATGGGCTATGGCCTGTTCTTTGGCGCCACGGCGCTGTGCACCGCCGCCGGCCCCTTTGCCTGGGAGGGCGCCAAGCGCTTCTGCAAGCCCCGCACCTT
Organism: uncultured Bacteroidales bacterium; assembly: GCA_963636635.1. Classification (GTDB taxonomy): domain Bacteria; phylum Actinomycetota; class Coriobacteriia; order Coriobacteriales; family Atopobiaceae; genus Parolsenella. The sequence continues at coordinate 1,080 of CAVHKV010000270.1, read as the reverse complement.
CCTCATCGCCCTCATGCTCATCGGCCTGGCCGCGGGCGTCGGCATGCTGCTCTTTGGCCACACCGCGCCGCTGGCCTTCTGCCTCTGCATGACCTTCTTCGCCATCACCGAGGCCGCCGCGCGCCCGCTTTCGGTGAACATCCTGCTCTCGCAGCAAGACGAGGGAGCCGGCGCCGCCAGCTCGTGCATCAACTTCATCAACACGGCCGCGGGTTGCGTGGGCATGTTCGTGGTGGGCCTGCTGCCCACCGACAACCTCACGTCGCTTGCCGTCCTCATCATCTGCTGCATGGTGGCCTCGCTTGCCGGCTGGCGCGTCCTCGACCGCACGGACATCACCGTCCACGGCATCACCGACGACATGGAGCTGAGCTAGCGAGCTTGTGCCTCGCGGCCGCCTACGAATGACTCAAGCGTAAGAATACGGGGTTCTTTGCTGACCTTGTATTCCTACGTATAGCGCAGCCGTAGACTCTGGTGCCTTTTCGTGCCTACGGATGGCGCAAGCGTAGCCGTACGTTGGGTACTTGGAGTTCCTAATGTGTGAAAACGGGGTGACACAACTCGTCTACCTGCGGTTATTCAAACGAGTTGCTCTTGCAACCGATGCGTTGACCCTACGTACGGCTACGAAGTGCACAAGCGTATTTGATTGGGGCCTCCGGTACCCTACGTACGGCTACGAAGTGCACAAGCGTATTTGATTGGGGCCTCCGGTACCCTACGTACGGCTACGAAGTGCACAAGCGTATTTGATTGGGGCCTCCGGTACCCTACGTACGGATACGTATGATGCAAACGTAGCCGTACGGCGCCTCAGCTCTATGCCATATATCCGTCTGCGAATGTCGAAAGCAAAAGGGCGCGCCAACCGGTGTGGCTGGCGCGCCCCGTTCGTCCGCGTGTGGCTAATTCGCACTGACCACCTTGGCCTTCGATCCAAGTTGGCCACCTTGCTCGGCAGTCCCCGACGTCTGATTGGCAGCTCTAATCAGCAGCCCTAGTCCAGGTAGTAGTGACCCAGCGCGTCGGCGCCGAGGATGGCGTCGGCGACCATCTCGGGCGTGACCTCGAACGGCA
>CAVHKV010000269.1:0-2249 GCA_963636635.1 uncultured Bacteroidales bacterium | reverse complement strand
TGGCAAGCGAGGTGTCCTCGCTCGAGGCGTTGATGGTGACGGCCTGGCCGGAGCCGGAAGAGGTGGTCACCGTGGTGGTGTTGCCGATCACGCCGCCAAAGTAGAGGCCGGTCACCACGGCCGCGGAGCCCACGACGCCGCCAACGAGGCCGAGGATGAGGGCCTTGGCGCCCGCGTGGGACTTCTTGGGCTTGGGCTCCTGGGGAACAAGCTGCTGGTCGCCGGGCATGGGCGGCACCGGCGGGACCTGGCCCGCACCCTGCGCCGGCCTCTGCTGCGTGGGCTGCGTGTAGCTCTGGGTGGGCTGGCCCTGCGGCTGGACGGGGCGCTCATAGGCCTGCATGGGCTGGGCCGGCGCCTGCTGCGTGGGCTGCGCGTAGCCTTGCGTGGGCTGTGCGGGGACCTGCTGGGTGGGCTGCGTGTAACCCTGCGCGGGGACCTGCTGGGTAGGCTGGGCAGGAACCTGCTGGGTGGGCTGCGGCGGGACTTGCTGGGTGCGTTGCTCGGACTCGCTTCCGGGGAAGACGGGGCCCTCGTTCAGATCTGCCATAGTTGCTCCTAGCCTTTCTGGCGCTTGCGTCGTCGTTGTTCGCACTGTGTTGTACCCCTATCGAGGGGCCGCTCCGTCCACAAAAAGCTACGACATAGCCGTAAAACAACGCTTGCAGTTTCCTGAAAAGCTTTGGGCTCAACGCGAGCGATACGCCCCGCCGCAGTAGGTTTTCGTCTTTGCTTGACCGGAAAACAGGCTGCCTAGTGCCTCTTCGGCTTCAAGCGCTAGGGAATCAGAGAGCAAGGCAAGGGCTCACCCGTGGCTCCGGTCCGCCCAACGTTCACGGCCATTGCTCACCATGCGAAAACCGAGGCCACGCCTCAGCAGTCAAGAGTTTCATTTCAGAGACAAGCCCTTTTGGCAATCAGGCGTGCGTGCCCTACTCGTCCTTGGGGTATTCGACGATGCCCTCGCGGTCGTAGGTGATGCTGTAGGCCTTCTCGAGCACGCGTATAAGGTCACGCGTGTCGTCCTCGCCCAAGACGGCGAGGCTGTCGGCGAGGTTGCCCACGCCCTCGGCGCGGGACTCGCTCGAGTGGGCGCGGCCCTCCTCCGTGGCGCGGACGATGATCCTACGGCCGTCGTTCTCGTCATGCTCGCGGACGATGAAGCCCTTGGCGGCAAGCGCATCGAGGATGCGCGTCATGCGCGAGCGGGAGTAGCCCAGGCGCTTGGCGAGTTCGGAGGGAGAAAGGGCCTCCTCGCTCCTGCAAATGTAGGCAAGCACCGGACTTTCGCCCATAGACAGGCCATAGGCACTCGACATGGAGCCCTTGGCCAGGGCCTTCGAGTACTTGATCAGCTTGTTGGCAGCGTCTTCGTAGTCCATGATGCTAGGGAGCGGCCAGCGCCAGCCCCCATACTCCCAAGAAATTGAATGGTGTTAACGGCGCGAACATACTAGCAAATCCCCGGAATGCGCAACCAACCGCCGCGGGGTATCCAGAGAAACAACGCCCTCGGGGTCTTCTTCCAACGTACGAGCCGAGCGGCCACCCGCAACCGGGGCGGGAACCATGAGCCCAGTCTCGCAAGGTCAGCTCCACGCGCAACGAACCCACGCACGGCTGAGCCCGCGCACGTCCAAGGCCACGAACCCCTACGCCTTCTTCTCCGCGGCGGCGAGGATGCGCTCGACGTTCTTGGTGGCGTTGGTCACGCCGATCTTGAGCGGCACGGCGCAGATGACGCCCGCCACCAGCAGTACCACACCAAAGACACCTGCCGGCACGGGGCCACTGCCGTAGAGGCCCCACCAGCCCAAAAGGAAGCCGATGGCGCAGGCCGAGTAGGCCAGGCGCAGCCAGACCTTGATCTTCTGGATGGCCGTGGTCTGCATGCCGGCCTCCTTGATGAGGTCGTCGCGCGTCCAGTTTGAGGTGTCGAGCGCCATGGTTTGCCGCCTTTCGGGCAGGTAGTAATGGAGGGTGGGGCCAGCCTTCGCACTCGGTCAAGCATAGGCCGCCAAGCGAAGGCAAGCTCGCGGCTCATACCGTCGGATGTCGGCCAGCGCCGACCAGCGCAACTCGCATCGGTTGGTGCCAACCGGCGCCAGCCAAGCATAGGCCTTGCGGAGCGCGGGCAGCCCGGCGCGTGCCGAGCAGCTCAGCTCCTGTCTCTCCCCCAGCTTGCCGGACATATAGCACGCGGGCCGCAGGAAGGTGTGATCCTGCGGCCCGCGCACGTGGGGTTTGCG
>CAVHKV010000268.1:0-2289 GCA_963636635.1 uncultured Bacteroidales bacterium | reverse complement strand
ATAGCCTCTGCCTAGCGTCTTGTTCGGAGAAACCAGGTAACCGCCTCGAAGCGCCCTGACGCTATTTCATGGATGCCATTCGCGGAATCGTTCGCGAGAATCCCTATGTGGCCGGCCACTCGTCCTAACCAAGGGCAAATTTGGCCGATAACCTTGCTAGGACGTTAGGTTTTGACAAGGTTGGAGCAATAACCTTGTGAATCGTTACCGTTTCGCCAAGGTTATCGGTCTAACCTTGTGAATCGCTATCATTTTGGCAAGGTTACTGTGCTAACCTTGCCAAAACGTGTTTGCGGTGCAAGGTTGGTGGCCTATGGGATTCTATGAAACCGAATACTGGCTGAGCGATGCCTGGGGCATGAACAAGGCCGAGCGTAGGTCGGGCGCCTACCATCCCTATGTTCCCAATTCCATATCGGATGCGCCTTTGTCGCTTTCTGCCGAGGCGTCCGCTGCCATTGCGCGGGCGCAGTCAGACGTTCTCCTGCTCAACAACGAATCGCAGCACTTGAGGAGCAGCGAACCGCTTGCCCAGCTCATGCTGAGGTCCGAGGCCGTTGCGTCGTCTCGAATTGAGGGGCTCGAGATTCCTGTCGCTCATCTTTTGGAGATTGAGGCACTCGACGAGCTGGGCGTTTCCCATCGTTCCGATGGGGTGGAGGCCGCGGTTCTTGCCAATATCTCTGCCATGCGAAGCAGCGTCGAGGCTGCAGCGACCTCCGCCCTGACGGTCGAATCCATTTGCAGCATCAACAAGAACATGCTTGCCGGCACTGGGATGGAGCGGTATGGCGGCAAGATTAGGACCGAGCAGAATTGGATTGGCGGCAACAACGCCAACCCAATCGGCGCCGCGTATGTTCCACCACGGCCGGACTATGTTCCTGCGCTGCTGGACGACCTGGTGCACTTTGTCAACGAGTCCGCTTTGCCGCCCTTGGCAACGGCGGCGATCGCCCACGCGCAGCTCGAGACCATCCATCCCTTTGCGGACGGAAATGGCCGCACTGGCCGCGCCCTCGTCCATGTCATTCTCAAGCGAACGGGCATCGTCGACGGTGTGGTGCCTCCCGTGTCTCTTGTTCTGTCGGCTGACAAGCAACGCTATATCTCGATGCTTGCGGCCTTTCGGTCTAACGAAGACGAGGGCGAGGAGCCGTTTTCCGGGATTGCCGGATGGGTCGAGTATTTTGGCGCCATGACATCGGAGTCGTGCGCGAGGGCGCGTGAGTTCGGCCACGTCCTTGCCAGGATTGAGGGCTCGTGGCGCGAGCGCGTGCATCCACGCTTGGGGTCCGCCGCTGACATCTTGCTGGGCAAGCTCATTGACGAGCCCGTTGTGAGCATTAAGTCGGCGGCTCGGCTCTGCGGGCGAAGCGCTGAGGCGGCGAGGGGCGCGCTTGTTGCGTTGAGCAATGCGGGCGTATTGGTTCAAAATGCCCGCAATCGCAAAAGCAACCTGTTTGTGGCCAGCGAGGTCGTAGACGCGTTCACGTACTACGAGCGTGCCTTGGCAACTTCGAGTGGGGACACGGCGGTTGAGAGGCCGGCGAAGCCTGTTCCTCAACGGCCGAAAAGGCTAACAAGTGCCGAGGCCCTTGCCGCTGCAAGGAAGCGTCACGCGCGTGGCCTTGCCAATGGCAACGGCGAAGTTTCAAGCGATTCCGAATAGCCACAACGGGGTTCCGTCACGTATGAGTCGCTCAACGTGTCGGAACTGTCTTGTTCCTCGGAAGCAAGGGGCGGCTCCGACTGCTTATGCGTGGGGCGAGACAATTCGCGCGGCACCGCTCCTTGCCATTCCCTGGTCTCAAGCGCCTTTGCCTGCGTGGCGTCGCCGCGCCAAAGCCGCACGCAATGTCGCGGCCCGTCCCGTCCCGCTACTCCTCGCCGGTCTCCAAATCCAGGCGCTTTTGCATGCGCAGGAGGTGGAAGGTCAGGACGATCTTGGCGATGGTTTCGCCGTCGTGGAGGTCGCAGCCCATGATCTGGCGGATCTTGTCCAGGCGGAAGTACAACGTGTTCTTGTGGATGAACAGACGCTTCGCCACCTCGGCGGGGTGGCTCGGGTCCTCTATGTAGCAACGCAGCGTGCGCATGAGCTCGCCGGGGTTCTGCTCGTCTTCCGCCAGCAGGCGCATCATGGGCGGGTAGAGGCATCTGAAGCGCAGCTCCGGGTCCTCGATGGAAAGCAGGATGTCATCCACCAGGTACGTTTGGTGCACGTGTACGCGATGGGTGGCCCCCATCTGCTTGGACACCAAGCCCATGACGCAGGGCATGTTCATC
>CAVHKV010000267.1:0-2307 GCA_963636635.1 uncultured Bacteroidales bacterium | reverse complement strand
GGCCTTCCTCCTCGGCAACCAGGGTCCCGACCCCTTCTTCTTCCGCGTCACCGGCATCGGCTCAAACTCCAACGCCCACGCCCTTGCCCACGGCATGCACGACCACCGCATGACGGCGGCCTTCGCCGCCCTGCGTGACGGCGTGAGCCACCTGCCCAAGCAGGACGCCGGCATCGGCCGCGCCTTCGCCCTCGGCATGCTCTCCCACTACGCGCTGGACCGCGCCGCCCACCCCTTCATCTACGCGCAGGAGTACGCCATCCTGGCCGCAGACCCCGGGCTGGAGAACGGCGAGAGCGAGGTCCACGCCGTCATCGAGGCCGACCTTGACTCCTGGATGCTGTGGAAGACCCGCCGCGCCACCGTGCACGACTGCCCGCCCGCGGGCGAGCTGGCCCGCACCGAGCGCATCTGCCGCGTGGCCGGCGCGCTCACGAGCCAGGTTGCCTGGGCCGCCTTTGGCATAGAGGTGGGCGCCACCGAGTTTGAGGGCGCCGTGGCCGACATGGAGCTGTGCTACCGTGCCATCGAGCCGCACGGCTCGCTCAAGAACCGCGCCCTCGGCCGCATGGAGCGCCTGGCCCGTCCGCACTCCCAGCTCGTCTCGCTCTCCCACCGCGTCACCACGAGCGACGACTGCTGGGTGGCAAACCTCGAGCACCACGAGTGGAAGCACCCCTTTGCCCCCGAGGCCTCCTGCGACTCGTTCACCGACCGCTTCGAGGCCGCGCTCGAGGGCTGGCCGGCGCTGGCCCAGGCCTTCACCCACGGCGGCGAGGAGCTGCGCGAGGCGGTGGCCGGCCTCAACTACTCCGGCAAGCCCCTCGGCGAAAACGAGGAGTAACACGGCGAGCCTATAATCGCCTGGAGCTACGAGGCCGCGCGGAAAGGCGCAGACTGGCGCACGTCCCGGCGTAGGAGCCGCGAGCAGCAACGCCGCGGCTCGCATGCCGCAAGCGCAAGGAAGCCAGCTCCAACACCGCACGCCGGCCTCGCAGGCACACACGCATACGCCTTCCCGGCCAAGCTCGCGCTTGCCGGCGCCAGCACTAAGGAGACGCCATGCAGATTCGCGTGGGCACCATGAACGACCTTGACGCGCTCGTCCGCATCTACGAGACGGCGCGCCGCTACATGGTGGAGAGCGGCAACCCCCACCAGTGGGGCGACGGCCGCCCCACCCGCAGCGAGCTTGCCGCGAGCCTGGAGGAGGGCGTCGTGCGCGTGGGCGTGGACGAGGACGACGTCCCGCGCTTTGCCTTCACCGTGTACTCCGAGGCCGACCCCACCTACCAGCGCATCTACGAGGGCGCCTGGCTGAGCGACGAGCCCTACGTCACCATCCACCGCGTGGCCAGCGACGGCACCGCCCGCGGCGTGTTCTCGCAGGCTGCCGCCTATGCCATCGAGCGCGCCCGCGAGCTGGGCATGCCCTCGGTGCGCGTGGACACCCACGACGACAACAAGACCATGCAACATGTCATCACCAAGACGGGCTTTACCCGCTGCGGCTACATCCACCTCGAGGACGGCGACCCCCGCATCGCCTACGAGCTGCTGCTCTAGGCTCATCCGAGGCGTGGCATGAGGCTTCTCACGGTGGTGTTGGCGGCCTTTGCCGCCGCAGGCATGGGCGCGCGGCTGCTGCCGGCGTCCTTGTGCGCGCTGCCGTTAGCGCCCGTCATCGTCTCCGTGACGCCGTGGTTTGCGCTGCCGGCGCTCGCCTCATTCGTCCTCTCGTTTCTCCCCGCCTGGCGCAAGGCCCGCGTGCTGCGCTTTGTTGTGCGTGGGATTGGCGTGGCCTGCCTTGCGCTCGAGCTCGCGTGGCAGGGGCCCTTCTTCGTCGCCTCCGTCCGCGTGAGCAAGGCGCGAGCCACGATTGAGGGCGTGGCAACGGCCGAGGGGGAAGCCGCGGCCAACGACGGCTCGAACGAGGCCGGCGGCTCAGACAGCGCGACCGCCGATGACGATGCCAGTGCCGCAACTACGGCCGAAGGCGAAAGCTCAGCCAGCGCAAACTCGACAAGCAGCAGCCCGGCCACCTCAAACGCAAGGTCAACAAACACCAGCTCAGATACATCAAACCCAAACACCCTGCGGGTTATGACCTGCAACGTGTTCAAGGGCGCGGCTGACGCCTCGGCCATCGTGGAGCTCGTTCGCAGCCAGAACGTGCAGGTGCTCGCCCTGCAGGAGACCACGGCCGAGTTCGTGGAGGCGCTCGAGGAGGCCGGCATCGATGACCTGCTCCCCTACTCCGAGCGCTCGAGCTCCGACGGCGTCTTTGGCAACGGCGTCTGGAGCGCC
>CAVHKV010000266.1:0-2316 GCA_963636635.1 uncultured Bacteroidales bacterium | reverse complement strand
CGATCTGCCCCACGAAGGTGAGCAGCAGCCAGGCCACGCCTGCTCCCACGTAGCCGCCGGTGGCGATGGCGACGTCAGCGCCGAGCACGTAGTCGGCGCTCTCGGCCGCGCCGGGCGTGAGGATGGAGAGCATCGAGAGCGCGGAGAGCACCACCAAGGCCAGGCCCAGGGCCACGCGGGCCACGAGCGAGCCGTCGGTGGGCAGAAACATCGTGACGGCGAACAGGATGAGCGCCACGGGCACGAGCAGGGCGCCCTCGCCAAAGCCGAGCCTCAGGCCCTCGGCCATGGCGTGCGTGAGCACCGCGTCGCTCGTGGAGACGAGCGAGACGATCATGGTCACGGCCACGACGATGATGGCGAGGCCTACGAGGTCGTTGGCCACCGGCGTGAGCTGGACCTGCTGCGGGGCGCGGCGCTGGGAGTTCTTCTTTTGTGCGTTTGAGCTGCGTTTTGCGGGCATTGCCTGCTAGACCTCCATGACCACGGGAATGACCATCGGACGGGTGTGGGTCTTGGCCCAAAGGTAGTTGGTGAGGGCGTTGCGCACGGACTTGCGCAGCACGTCGGTGGAGGGGCTGCCGGTGTTGTTCTTGGCAACGGTGCCGCGGACGAGGTCCTCGATGCCGGCCAGGAGCTCGTCGTCGCTGGCGAAGGACACGCCGCGGCTGGAGACGTCGACGTCGGCCACCTTGAGCGAGCGGCTCTTGAGGGTGACGACGCAGGTGACGATGCCGTCCTGGGCGAGCTTCTGGCGGTCGCGCAGGACCACCGGGTCGGTGTCGCCGATGCGCAGGCCGTCCACATAGATGATGCCGGACTCGACGGAGGGGCCGAGCGAGACGACGCCGTCGGTCATCTGCAGGGAGTCGCCGTTGTCCAGGATGAAGATGTTGCTCTTGGGCACGCCGACGCTCTCGGCGAGCTTGGCGTGGGCGCGCAGGTGGACGGCCTCGCCGTGGACGGGCATGAAGTTTCTCGGGTGCACCATGGCGAGCATGAGCTTGAGCTCCTCCTGGCGGCCGTGGCCCGAGACGTGCACGACGGCGTTGGACTTGTCAAAGATCTCGCAGCCGATCTTGGACAGCGAGTTGATGATGCCCTGGACGCTCTTCTCGTTGCCGGGGACGGGCGTGGCCGAGATGATGACGGTGTCGCCCTCGCAGATGGAGAGGCTCTTGTGCTCGCCGTTGGCCATGCGCGCAAGGGCCGAGAGCGGCTCGCCCTGGCTGCCGGTGCACAGCACCACGATCTTGTCCTCGGGGATGTCGCGCAGCTCAAAGGCGTCGAGGATGTCCTCCTCGGCGATCTTGAGGTAGCCGAGCTGGCGGGCGATCTTGGTGTTGGTGACCATGGAGCGGCCGGTCACGACCACCTTGCGGCCCACCGCGGTGGCGGCGTCGCAGACCTGCTGCAGGCGGTGGATGTGGGAGGAGAAGCTCGCCACGAAGACGCGGCCGGGCGCGTTCTTGATGATGTGGCGAAGGGCGGCGCCCACCGTGGCCTCGCTCGGGGTGAAGCCCGGGATGTTGGCGTTGGTGGAGTCGGAAAGCAGCAGGTCGACGCCCTGCTTGGCGTACTTGTTGATGGCGTTGTAGTTGGGCGTCACGCCGTCGATGGGCGTCTGGTCGAGCTTGAAGTCGCCCGTGTGCATCACGGTGCCGGCCGGCGTCTTGATGAAGATGCCGAGGGCGCCGGGGATGGAGTGCGTCATCGAGAAGAAGTGCAGGGTGAAGCAGCCGAGGCTCACGCTGCTGCCGTCGGTGACCTCGCGGAACCTCGGGCTCTTGATGTTGTGCTCGGCGAGCTTGCCCTCGATCATGCCGAGGGTGAGCTTGCTGGAGAAGATGGGCACCTTGCGCGTGAGGTCCATGAGCAGGTACGGCAGGGCGCCTGTGTGGTCCTCGTGGCCGTGGGTGATCACGATGCCGCGGAGCTTGTGCTCGTTCTCGAGCACGTAGGTGTAGTCGGGCAGGACGAGGTCGATGCCGGGCTGGTTGTCGTCGGGGAACATCAGGCCGGCGTCGACGAGCACCATGTCGTCGCCGCACTCAAAAGCCGTCATGTTCTTGCCGATGCCGTCAAGACCGCCCAGGGGCATGATCTTCAAGGTCGGGTTCTTTGCCATGTGTGAGGGTTGTCCCTTCTGGTAGATCCTATAGAAAAGCGGCCATAAGCCGCGGCTTTATGAGTTAGGTGTGCCTGCCGACGGGCACGAGGGGCAGGCCGACAGACCGCACGTGAGCGCGCGGGGCACGCCCAGAGCCTGCGAACTGTCTAATTATAGCAGCGCGGGGAGGGCTCCCAAAGGAACCC
>CAVHKV010000265.1:0-2377 GCA_963636635.1 uncultured Bacteroidales bacterium | reverse complement strand
GTGCGGTAGCACCCTGCTGGGCCGCGTGTGGAGAGGTCTGCTGTTGAGTTGCGTTGGGACGAGGGGCGGCGCTAGCCTGCTGGGCGTAAGGCGCCTGTTGTCGGGCGCTTGCGGCACCCTGGCCGGCAGGACGGGCAGCCGCGGCCGGCTGCTGGGCGGCACGGGCCTGCTGGGCGCTCCTCGCGGCCTGGGCCTGCTGGTAGGTCTGGGTGGTGAAGAGCACGGCACTGTTCTCGGCCATGGCCTCGTTCACGCCGCGAAGGCCGCTCATGGCCTCGCCGACCGGACGGACCTCGTTGCCCACGGCGTCGTTCCACCAGTTCTCCCCCACGTCACCCACCGAGCCGTCGGCACGGGCGATGACGGGCAGGCCCTCCATCTTGGAGGCGCCGAGACGCTCGGAGAGCACGCCGGCGACGCCCTTGGCGCGCTTGGCCATGCGGTCTGCGAGCGTGATGCGGTTGACGTAGGCCTCGGCGACGTCGAGGTAGTCGGCATTGGCGTTGGCGCCGGCCTGCCATGCGGCCCAAGCGCCCGAGTTGTTCGGGTCGCCCGTGGAGGGCGAGCCGTAGTGGGACGGGACCGTGTAGCGAGGCGCCTGTCCCCGTGCGCCGTTCGCCTGGACCTGCTGGCCGCAAGCCTGCGCGGGAGCGCCGGCGGGGCGCTGGGAGCCGACAGAAGGCGCGGCGCCGGGCTGGCGGGCAGCGGCGATGAACTCGGAAGTGGATTGCGGGCTCGCCGGACGGGACGTGCCGGCGGCGGGAACGGGCTGCACGCGTACGTTGCCGGTCTGCGCCCAGGCGTCGGTGGCGGAGGGAGCGCCGGTGCGAGCGGCGCTCGCCTGCTTGGCGGCTGCGACGAACTGGGCCGTGGTCTGCGGGCTGACCTTTGCCTGGGCCGCCCTGTTGCAGGCAACGCGGGCCTGACGGGCCGCGGCCTCGGCGGCGGCCTGCTTGGCCTCCATGGCCTCGGCGTAGGCAATCTTCTCGTTGGCGGCGCGGGCGGCCTGGTAGGCGCGCGACTCCGCCTGGCGGGCCTGGGCCTGGGCGGCGCGGGCCTGCCTGGCGTGGGCGGCGTGCTCGGCAATGGCCTGCTCGGCACGCTCGCGCTCGCGGCGGGACTCCATCGCGTGGGTCACCACGGCCGAGGTGCCGCAGGCAACGGCGGCGCCCACGACGCATCCGAGCGCAAAGGAGACGCCGGGCTGGGAAAGGGAGACGTCATGGCCAAGGACCGTGAGCGCGTTGGCGCACGTGGGCGTGGCCCACGCGGCGGCACCGGCCAGGCCGGCGTAGATGGCAGGGTTTGTGTGCCTGCTCGTCATGTCCAAACGCCCCCTCTTTGGGGCGACGGCATACGCAGGCAAAAGGTATTGCGCGAAAGACCTCTAGCAAAACGCTAGGGCCTGACGGGCAACGGCTTGGTGTGTTTGGTCTGCGAGTACCGTCGCTCGATAGAAATCTGTCCTGTGGGCGCAAATGAACCCACAGGACAGACTATACAACACGCTTTAAGGGTTGGGGGCCGAGAAATGCGGGCCTGGCTCGCTACGCCGGATCGTTGTAGTCGGTGAGCTGGGCCTTCTTGGCCGAACGGATGAGGAACTCCTCGTTGGTGGCCGTGGCGCGCAAGCCCTTGATGAGCGAGGCCTCGGCGCGCTCGATGTTGTTCATGTTGGCCAGCACGCGGCGGATGCCCCAGACGAAGGGCTGCAGGTCGGCGTCGATGAGCAGCTCCTCGTTGCGGGTGCCGGAGGCAACCGGGTCGATGGCCGGGAAGATGCGCTTGTCGGCCAGCTCGCGGTCGAGCTTGAGCTCCATGTTGCCGGTGCCCTTGAACTCCTCGAAGATGACCTCGTCCATCTTGGAGCCCGTCTCGACCAAGGCGGAGGCCAGGATGGTGAGCGAGCCGCCGTTCTCGATGTTGCGGGCCGCTCCCAGGAACTTCTTGGGCGGGTAGAGCGCCGCGGAGTCCACGCCGCCGGAAAGGATGCGGCCGGAGGCGGGGGCGGCCAGGTTGTAGGCGCGGGCGAGGCGCGTGATGGAGTCGAGCACCACCACGACGTCGCGGCCCATCTCGACCAGGCGCTTGGCGCGCTCGATCACGAGCTCGGAGACCGTGGTGTGGTTCTCGGCCGGCATGTCGAAGGTGGAGGCCACCACGTCGCCCTTGATGGAGCGCTGCATGTCGGTGACTTCCTCGGGGCGCTCGTCCACCAAAAGGCAGATGAGGTAAACCTCGGGGTTGTTGGCCGCAATGGACTCGCAGACGCGCTTGAGCACGGTGGTCTTGCCGGCCTTGGGCGGACTCACGATGAGGCCACGCTGGCCCTTGCCGATGGGCGCCACCAGGTCGATGGCGCGGCCGGTGATGGAGT
>CAVHKV010000264.1:0-2377 GCA_963636635.1 uncultured Bacteroidales bacterium | reverse complement strand
GGTGCTTGCGTCGGCAGCCGTTGCCGTGGCGCCGTCTTTGAGGGAGCCCTCCAAATCCGAGGCGCTCCAAAGCGAGGCGGGCAGCGTCACCAAGACGCCGTCAGCCGAGCCGAGCACCTCGGCAGATGAGCCCTCCACGCTCGCAAGACGCGCCTGCATGAGGGACGCGGTCTGCCCAAGCTGCGCCGCGGAGAGCGAGGTGGCGGGATAGAGCGTGTAGGTGTTGGAGCCCGCCGCCGTGGCCGTCTGGCTTGGCATGAGGCGGGGCAGTACGTGGACGGTGAAGGCAACGGCCAAGGCCGCAACCACGGCCACACAGGTCAGCACCTTCAGCGCCAGCGGCACCGACGATTTCCCTCGAGCCTTTTGCACGAGATTTCTCGCAGAAGCAGCGGAGTTAGGCGAACTGGTCTCATCATCGTAAGCGCGGACGCCCTCGGCGGCCGTTGCCTCGCCGGCGGGGCCGCGCGCGTCGCCGCTACGCCCTTGCTCCTTAATCTCGCCCCGGCGCATTGGCTCTTGCGCTCGCTCATTGGCAATCCTGTCGGCATCGAATCCGGAAAGGACCGTCGCACCCGTCTCGTCGTTATGGATGCGAGCGGCTGGCACCTTAGGCAAATCGGGTTCGCCGACGTCGGCGGCCGCGACGTCAGGCACCGTAGCCGCGCCAGTCGTTACCCCACCGGGCAGCGCCACGCCGCCAGTCACGGCTTCGGGCACCGTGGTCACGCCAGTCGTAGGACCACCGGCCACCGCAGCGCCAGCCATCGGAGCAGTGGCAGTACCGGGCAGCGTGGCGCCACCGGCCACCTCGCCCGTTGGCAGCGTGTCCAACGGCGTCGCCTGAACGGTTGCGGCAGGGTCCTGCAGCGACGTCCCGGCAGCCTGCGGCTCCTCAACCCTCGGCCCCCTCTGTCGCACCGCAATCGCTTGGTCCTCGGAAATGCCCAGCTCAAGGCCCAGACGCACGAGGTCGTAGCGACCCTTGAGCTTGCCGGCGCCCGCGCCCGGGGCCGTGCAGCGGGCGATGAGCTCATCGAGCTTGCGGTCGTCCTCGCTCGTCACGAGGCCGGCGGGCAGGTGGATGGGCGCGCGCATCTTGAGGTCGCACAGCGCCTGCCGCCCCTCGGTGCCCTGGCCGTAGCGTCGGCAAATCCGCCGTATCTCGTCGCACAGGGCCCAATCGCCCACACGCAGGTAGTACAGCAGGCAGCCGACGGAATACGTATCGGCGTAGCTGGAGTTTCTTAGCAGCCGGCTCCCCTTGGGGCGCTGGTCGAACATCTCCGGCGCGCCCACGAAGGGCGTGGACGAGCGCTCGAGCGCGCCCGAGGGGGTGATGTCCGGGGTGTCCGCTTCCACGCTCTGGCCAAAGTCGATGAGCACAACGCGCTCAACCTCGCCGGTCTTGCCAAGGACAAAGCGCACGTTGTTGGCGCTCACGTCGCGGTGGGAGACCAGCGTGAGGTAGCGCTCGTCGGCATGCGACTCCACCGAGCAGCACATCAGCGCAAGGGCGAGCTGGCGCGCAACCGCCAGGGTCGAGTCGCTCCCGACCTTGCCCTCGCCATCGGCCATGGCGCGGCGCAACCCATAGAGGTCAAGCCCGCCCACGTATTCCATGGCGATGGCCGGCAGCGGCTCGGGCTCCGCAGGAGCGGCGCCCGCTGGGGATGCACCCGCAGAAGCGGCGCCCGCAGGCGCGATGGCGTTGTCCTCATAGAAGCCGCCGTAGGCAAAGACCCGAGGGGCGTGGCTGGCCGCACCGTCTAGCTCGGCCAACAGCTGGTACTCGTCGTGCGCGCGCTGCTCGCAGACCGCGCTGGGGCGCAGGGCCTTCACCAGGCAGCGCCGGCCCAAGACGTCGGCACGGAACACCATGGCGCTGGAGCCTATGGCGTTCACGTCTTCCAGGTGCAGGTTGCAAGGCTCGCCCACGGCGAAGGGATTGGGCACCACACGCCCGTTTACCTCATCCGGAACAAACCGCCTCAAGCCTGCCACCTCCCTACCCAGCTGTCAGTAAGGTACCACGGCGAGGCCGCCTCCCCGAACAACAGAGGGCCCTGGGCACCTCACTTGCCTGCTGGCAAACCCGCGCAAGCAATCTACGTGGAAAATGGCAATTCTGATGGTCGGAAAACCGATTTGGGAACACTTGGGTATGCCTATTAGCGGACAGCTTGATAATCGCGCCTTGGATAATCGCAGGTAACTAGACCGGGCAATAATCAGGCCGTACCTCATGATCCTTCCTAGCCGGCAAATGGTGTTCCCAAATCGGTTTTCCGACCACGAGAGGAGACGTTTTCCACGTAGATTGCCTGCAGCGGAATCAGATGCACCCGCAAGACGAGCCGCCAGGTCTCCTCGAATG
>CAVHKV010000263.1:0-2386 GCA_963636635.1 uncultured Bacteroidales bacterium | reverse complement strand
TACTGGCCCTCGAACAGGTCGATGTCGTGGTCGTTCACGCCGATGTACTTGATGTTCTCGGTAATCTCCATGGGTTGCGCTCCCCTTTGCTCAGACGTTGCACAGACACCAGATTTGTACCCTAATTGCCACGCAAGGTGCCGCTGGAAGGGGCCGGAATCCCCCTTCCGGCGGCATAACGCCAGACACCGCGCACAAGAGCGCCGGGCCGAGGCCCTGGGGCCCGTGAGCAACGAACGCCGAACGTCACGACAGACTTACGCCACAAGTGCCGCCCGTCCCTACGCCCTATGCTTCATCCCGCAGGAATAAGAGGCAAACAGCCTGGCCCAGCCCCGATGCTCGTCGCCTCGAGCGGACGAGCGGCCACCTCGCTACGAGAACCAGGGGATGTCTACGCCGGGGACGCCGCCGCCGGCGGGGAGTTCGTAGGTGGTGGCGAAGGGCTCCCATTGGTTCACGCGCTCGCGCATGCCGGCGATGTCCAGCACGCCCTCGGCAAAGCCCTTGCGCACGAGCTCGGGCGGCACGAACTCGTCGTACTTCTCAAAGACGGGAATCTCGGTTGGCCCGAGCAGCTCCAGCGGATCGAACGGCGCGCTGGCCTCCTCGATGAGCGCGGAGAAGAACTCGCAGGGGCCGCACCCCATGCGGAATTGCATGTAGTAGGGCCGCGTGGTGTCAAAGCCCTTGATGCCGAGCCGCTTGGCAACCTTGAACTTGATAAGCCGCTCCAGCGCGAGGAAGGCGTAGCTGCCCAGCCACGGGAACAGCGCCCAGGTGTCCTCGCCCAGGTTGACGAGGGGCAGCAGGTCCATGCTGGCCTCAACGGCCGCGCGGCGGGCCTTGGCCAGGCGCACCGTGGCGTTCTTCATGAGGTAGGGGTAGTTGCAGCGCTCCTGCAGCACCCGGCGCATCCGCTCCAGCACGTGGGTGTGGATGTCCCCGGGGCACTCGCCAAAGTAGGCTGGCACCTTGCCCTTCACCTTGGTGGCGTAGACCACGTGGCGCTTGTGGTCCACTTCCTCCACGATCCAGGTGGCGCCGGCGATGGCAATCTTGCCGCCGGGCGGCGGGGGCGCCACGACGGTGCCAAGCTCGGCCGACTCGCTGCGGACGGTGTACTCGATGTTCTCTTGGAAGACGCCGTAGAACTTGTAGGAGTTCACCACGCGCTCCCCCGCGAGGCCCACGATGAGGGTGTTTCCCTCTGTGAGCTGCAGCTGCTCGGTGCTTACGAGGTGGCGCAGCAGCACGGCGAAGTCCTCCGGGCCCACCCGGTGGAACACCGTGAGGTTGAGCACGCGGTCCGCGAGCTCGGCGGCCGTGAGCTCGCCCTCGCTGGCGAGGGTCGCGAGCGTTTGGTGGTAGAGCAGGCTGTAGGGCAGACGGTCCAAGCGCGGAGGCTCCACCCAGTGCTCCTCGCGGTAGAGCTGCACGAGGGCGATGCCCTGCAGGAGCTTCCAGGGGATGGTCTCGGGCAGAAGGGCGCGGGCCTCGGGCTCGTCCTCTCGCATGACAAACCACATCTCGGGCGGCAGCTCACGCCTGCCCGTGCGGCCCATACGCTGCAGGAATGCGCTCACGGTAAAAGGCGCGTCCATCTGGAAGGCACGCTCGAGCCGGCCGATGTCGATGCCCAGCTCCAGCGTGGCCGTAGTGACGGTGGTCATGGCCTGGGTCTCGTCGCGCATGGCATCCTCGGCCGACTCGCGGATGGAGGTGGAGAGGTTGCCATGGTGGATGAGGAAGCGGTCGGGCTGGTGCGTGGCGTCGCAATAACGGCGCAGCTCGGTGCAGTAGGCCTCGGCGTCCTCGCGCGAGTTGGCGAACATCAGGCACTTCTTGTTGCGGCTGTGCTCGAACACGTAGGCCAGACCAGGGTCAGCCTCGCGCGGAGCGACATCCGAGGGAGCTTCCGACTCCGGGCAGACGAAGAAGTCGTCCTCGCCGATTTCATCGGCAGCAACGGGGCGGGCGGCGCCAAGCGAGGTTGTGGCAGACGCAGAGCTTGAGCTGGAGTTTGTTTGGTCCATACCGCTTGCAGCGCCGCCAAAGTCAGCCGCACTCCCGCACGAATTCCCGGCTTCCCAAGCGCTTCCGGCTATGCCATCCGCAACGCCAAAGCCGGCGGCACCAGCACGTGAGGCCTCCGCAGCGCGCCCCGGCACACCGCCCTCGCTCCCCTGCTCCCCACGGCTCGCAGCCTTCGCTTGCGCGGCGGCTTGGGCGAGGGTGACCGAGCGGCGCATGGCGTCGGCGTTGCGCAGGGAGTCCAGCGCGATCTCAATCGCATGCTCGGAATCCCCCGCCTGCTCCCCCTGCAGGTAGAAGTGCTCCATGGAGAGGTTCCAGACGCGCGGCGGCTCCTCCACGCGCGGGACCA
>CAVHKV010000262.1:0-2390 GCA_963636635.1 uncultured Bacteroidales bacterium | reverse complement strand
CGGACTGCTCGGAGGCGCAGATCATGCCGTTGTCGAAGGTCTTGGAGTGGATGATGGAGTTCACGGCGAGCTTGACGTCGGCCGTGGAGTCGATGATTACCGGGGTGTTGCCGGGGCCGACGCCCAGGGCAGGCTTGCCCGAGGAGTAGGCGGCCTGGACCATGCCGGGGCCACCGGTGGCCAGGATGATGTCGGCCGAGCGCATGAGCTCGTTGGTGAGCTCGAGGGAGGGCTGGGCGATCCAGTCGATGATGCCCTCGGGGGCGCCGGCGGCAACCGCGGCGTCACGCACGATGCGGGCGGCCTCGATGGTGCAGGCCTTGGCGCGCGGGTGCGGCGAGATGAGGATGGCGTTGCGGGTCTTCAGCGCGAGCAGGCACTTGAAGATGGCGGTGGAGGTGGGGTTGGTGGTCGGGATGACGGCGGCCACGACGCCCATGGGCTCGGCGACCTTCTTGTAGCCGAAGGCCTTGTCGTCCTCGATGACGCCGCAGGTCTTCATGTTCTTGTACTTGTTGTAGATGTACTCGGCCGCGTAGTGGTTCTTGATGACCTTGTCCTCCACGATGCCCATGCCGGTCTCCTCGACCGCCATCTTGGCAAGCGGGATGCGGGCCTTGTTGGCCGCGATAGCCGCCGCGTGGAAGATCTTGTCCACCTGCTCCTGGGAGAACGTTGCGAACTCGGCCTGAGCCTTGCGCATGCTGGCGAGTCGCGAGCTCAGGGCATCGAGGCTGTCGATGACCTTCTCCGCCTTTGCCATAGCTACCTCCAGATTGGTTCGTGGGGACGGCGTTTCCGTCACCCGTTTGACCATTGGCAACACGCTTGTGAAGCGAGCCGGCCTCGCACGGACACACTGGAGAGCCATGCATAAAGGAGAGCTCGGTCCACAAGGACAATGATAGCCGAGAAGGAAGCTCAGATTTGGGTCATTGTTTGTGAATTAAGCCATCTACCTGCAGTTGCATAGGCTTTTCTAGTCATTTTGGACAGTTTGGACAACGCTTGGTTGCTCACGTTATTCTGGTCAATGTTTGGCGCGGATGCATATACCCGCAGCTAGCTTGTATACAGAATGAATATAGCCTGCAATCAACCCCAGCATGGGGCCGCGCAGGCCAAAGCGACTTTTGCATATAGCATTTTTGCAGGTGAGAGCGGAAATTATTTTTCGCCAACAGCACGCGCCAACCGCTCACCCCCAAATACCTACCGCTCACCGTGAGGGCATTGTGTCCTCAAGGGCCAAAACCTGCGCAGCGGCGGGCTTGTCGGTGGCGATGTAGCGATACCAGTGGGCATCGTCTACCAGGCGCAGGTACAGCTCGGGGCCGAAGCCGCCGCGGAGGGTGCTGGACGCCTCTTGGTAGTCCGGGTCGCTGGTAAGGCCGGGGTAGCGCAGATCGGCCACCGCGGGATGGCACGCCAGATAGTTGGCCACCACCTGCGCGGCGTCGGAAATGCGTCGCCACTCGCCCGCGCCCATAGTTGTCTGCAGCTCGAGCAGCTCAGACAAGGAGGGGCCTCCCCCGCCGCACGGCGAGAGAGGCCCCTCAAAGATGTCGATGTTGAGACTCACAGCAAGACTAGCTGCGACGCTCGGAAATCTCGGCGGTGATGGCGGCGATGAAGTCCTCCACCGTGCTCGGGTTGGTCTCGTTGGAGCGGTCGCGCACGGAGATGTTGCCGGCCTCGACCTCCTTCTCGCCCAGGATGAGCATGTAGGGCACGCGGTCGGTGCTGCGGGCCTCGCGGATCTTGTAGCCGATCTTCTCGTCGCGGTCGTCAACCTTCACGCGGATGCCGGCGGCGTCGAGCTTGTCGGCCACCTCGTGGGCGTAGGCGCGGCTCTTCTCGGAGACGGGCAGGACGTCAACCTGCACGGGGGCCAGCCAGGTCGGGAACTTGCCGGCGTAGTGCTCGATGAGGATGCCGATGAAGCGCTCGATGGAGCCGAAGCAGACGCGGTGAAGCATGATGGGACGCTTCTTGGAGCCGTCGGCGTCGGTGTACTCGAGGTCGAAGTTGATGGGCATCTGGAAGTCGAGCTGCACGGTGCCGCACTGCCAGGTGCGGCCGAGCGAGTCCTCCAGGTGGAAGTCGATCTTGGGGCCGTAGAAGGCGCCGTCGCCCTCGTTGAGCTCGTAGTCCATGCCGAGCTTCTCGAGCGCGGTCTTGAGGCCGCTCTCGGCGCGCTCCCAGTCCTCGTCCGAGCCCATGGAGTCCTCGGGGCGGGTGGAGAGCTCGACGTGGTACTTGAAGCCGAACTTCTGGTACACGGAGTCGATGAGGTTCACGACGCCGACGATCTCGTCGGTGAGCTGGTCGGGGCGCACGAACAGGTGGGCGTCGTCCTGGTTGAAGCAGCGCACGCGGAACAGGCCGTG
>CAVHKV010000261.1:0-2394 GCA_963636635.1 uncultured Bacteroidales bacterium | reverse complement strand
ATGGTCTGCTTGAGGTCGAGGATGTAGATGCCGTTGCGCTCACCGAAGATGTAGGGCTTCATCTTGGGGTTCCAGCGACGGGTCTGGTGGCCGTAGTGGCAACCGGCCTCGAGCAGGGTGTTAAGGTTAATCTTGACTGCCATGGTGCTACCTTTCTTTGGTTTGGCCTCCGCGCCGGTCATCCCCTGGGGCCACCCGCTGCTAGGCGGGCACCGTGGCCTTTGGGTCGCGACGCGTGTGATGTAATGCCGTGCGTTTGCACAACGAGTTGCAAGTTTAGCAGCGCCCCAGGCGGGGTGCAAGCACCAAAACGCGCCTCCACATCTAGGTTCCCGAGCGCGGGTGGGCCTGCAGCGACGCCTGCTTGAGCCGCTCCACCGAGAGGTGCGTGTAGATCTGGGTCGTGGAGAGGCTTTCGTGGCCGAGCAGCTCCTGCACGCTCCTGAGGTCGGCACCTCCGTCAAGCAGCTCCGTGGCAAAGGTGTGGCGCATGGCGTGCGGAGTGAGGCCAGGGTCGAGCCCGGCGAGCGCCACGAGCTTCTCGAAGCGCACACGCAGGGCGTCTGCGCTCATACGGTTGCCGCGGGTGGAAAGGAAAAGGGCGTCCGTGGCTTTCTTGCCATTGGCCGCAAGCTCGGGCCTTCCCTGCCCGAGGTAGGCCTTGAGGCTTTGGGCGCAGCGTTCGTAGACGGGCACGATCCGCTCCTTGGAGCCCTTGCCGAACAGGCGCACCTGGCGCTGGGCGAGGTCGATGTCCGCGACGTCGAGGCCGCTCGCCTCCGAGATGCGGGCGCCGGTGGCGTAGAGCAGCTCCACCATGGCGGCGTCGCGCAGGCCGGCGGCGTCCGTATCGCAGGCCTCGAGCAGCGCGCGGACGTCCTCGTCACCCATCGTCTTGGGCAGGCGGCGTCCCAGCTTTGGGCTGGAGACGGCCGCCACGGCGTCCTCCTGCGTCACTCCCCTGCTCACGAACCACCTGTAGAGCGTTCGCACGGCCGAGAGGTGGCGGTTCTGCGTGGTGGTGGCGTACCCCGCCGCCGCAAGCTCGGCCACCCAGGAGCGAACCTGGCGGTGCTCGACGTGCAGCGGGCTCACGGCCTCACGCCGGCACCATGCCACATAGGCGGCGAGGTCGGTCTCGTAGGCGCGCACAGTGTTGGGCGAGAGGTTCTTCACGTTGGCGAGGTAGTTGACGAACTCATCAACATGGGCCTCGAACTCATCGAGCTCGGCCTCACGACCCTGGGCTTGGGCCGTTGTGGAGGCTTGCTCATCGGAAGCCTCGTCGGAGGGGAGCTGAGGCTTGGCAGTGCCCCCGAGGTGAACCGGCTCGGCACTTTCGATGCGGTTTTCTTCCGAGATATCCGTTGGGACACCCTCGGGCATGGCCCCCTTGTCCTTGGCGAGCTTGCCCGCGCGAGCGGAAAAATCCGGCAGGCCGCACCCTTCTGAAGCGTCGGGCTCGGCGATGCCCCCAGGCTCGTTAGCCAAAGAGGTCATGGCGGGTCTCGAGGTAGGCGGTGAGGTCGGCCAGGGCGCGGTCGGCGTAACGGCCGTAGCGCTCGCGCTTCTTGAGCCTGGGACCCTCGAGCGGCGGCACGATGCCAAAGTTCACGTGCATGGGCTGGTAGGGGCTCGTGGCGGGGTTGGTGGCGTAGGCCACAAGCGAGCCCAGGGCGCCCGTCTTGGGAAGACTCACCTGCGCCAGCCCGTTGAGGTCCGCGTAGGTGTTGAGCGCCGCGAGCAGGCCCGAGGCGATGGCCTCGGTGTAGCCCTCGGTGCCGCAGATCTGGCCCGCGAGGCGCACCTGCGTGCCCGGCACGGCAAAGGTGGGGTCGAGCGCGCGCGGGGCGTCCACGAAGGAGTTGCGGTGCATGACGCCGTAGCGGAAGAACTCGGCGTTCTCCAGGCCCGGGATCATGCGGAAGACGCGCTTCTGCTCGCCCCAGGTGAGGTTGGTCTGGAACCCCACGAGGTTGTAGGCCGTCTTCTCGGCGTTCTCGGGACGCAGCTGCACCACGGCCCAGGGCCTGCGGCCGGTACGCGGGTCGGTGAGGCCCACTGGCTTCATGGCACCGTAGCGCGCGGCGTCCATACCGGTGCGGGCCACCTCCTCCACCGGCTGGCAGGCGCAGAAGAGGTCCTTTTGCTCAAAGTCCTTGGCCACCACGCGCGAGGCGCCGAGCAGTGCCTCGATGAAGGTCTCGTACTCTTCCTTGTTCATGGGGCAGTTGAGGTAGTCTCCCTCGCCGGCGTCCTCGTAGCGGGACTGCGAGAACACAATTTCACGGTCGATGGTGAGGGCGTCCACGATGGGCGCCGCCGCATCGAAGAACGAGAGCGACTCGCCGCCGACGAGCTTGCCGAGCGAGGCCGCGAGCGAGTCTGAGCACA
>CAVHKV010000260.1:0-2409 GCA_963636635.1 uncultured Bacteroidales bacterium | reverse complement strand
AAGAGGCAACACCGGGGAGCTTCTTGCCACGGAGCACGAGCTTGGGCGGCACGAAACCGCCGTTGGCGGGAGTGCCGCCGGCCGGAGTCGAGGGGGCGCCAGCGCCAGGCACGGGAGCACCAGCACGCGCCTGGTCGGCAGCCTGGGCGCCGGGTGCAGCGGTCGCGGAAGCAACGCCGGCACCGGCCACCGCAGGAGCAACCTGACCAGCAGGCGCCGGGGCAGCGGGCTGGGCCGCAGGAGCAGCGTTCGAAGGCGCCGCGGTTGCGGGCGAAGCCGCCGTAGGCGCAACAGCAGGCACGGCCTGACCGGGCGCCGGTGCCACGGCACCGCCAGCGGCCACCACTCCCCCGCGCTCGAGGCGCTCCACGCGCTCGGCCAAAGACTCGAGCGTGAGGTCGGACTCGGGGCGGGCGCAGCGCGTGAGGGCAATCTCGAGCACCAGGCGCTGGTTCACGGCCGTGCGCATCTCGTTGATGGCGTCACCAAGGACGGTGAGCACGCGCGCCAGGCGGTCGGAGCTGCCATAGGCGGCGGCCTCCTCGGCCAGCTCGGCAAGCTCGCCCTCGGGCGCGTCCACCACGCCGGGCTTGGCTCCGGCCACGCTCACCACATAGTCGTTGCGCACGCGGGCGGCCAGCTCGCGCGTGAATTGCAGCAGGTCGCCGCCGTTGTTCACAAGCTCGGCCACACCGCCGAACAGCGCCGGCACGTCGCGCGCGGCAAGCGAGCGGGAGACGCCGGCAAGCGCCGAGCCGCCCGTCTCGCCCAGAAGGTCGCGGGCAGAATCGGCCCCGATGTGGCCAGCGCCAAAGACCGAGAGCTGCTCGAGCGCGGAAAGCGCGTCTCGCATGCCGCCTCGGGCGTGGCGCACCACGATCTGGAGCGCCTCGTCGTCGAAGGTGAAGCCCTCGGAGTTGCAGACGTTCACCAGGTGGTCGTGCATCTCCTGCGGGGCGATGGAGTGGAAGTCGAAGCGCTGGACGCGCGAGAGGATGGTGGCGAGGATCTTCTGCGGGTCCGTGGTGCACATGATGAAGACCACGTGGGCCGGCGGCTCCTCGAGGGTCTTGAGCAGCGCGTTGAACGCCGCCGGGGTGAGCATGTGGACCTCGTCGATGATGTAGACCTTGTAGCGGCCGCGCACCGGCGCGTAGTCCACGCGGCTGATGATCTCCTCGCGGACGTTGTCGACGCCCGTGCGGCTCGCGGCGTCCAGCTCGTAGACGTCCGGGTGCTCGCCGGCGGCGATGAGCCGGCACTCCTCGCAGGTGCCGTCGGGCAGGTGGCCCTCGCCCTGCTCGCACATGAGGGCCTTGGCCACGATGCGCGCCATGGTGGTCTTGCCGGTGCCGCGCGGGCCGCAGAAGAGGTAGGCGTGGCTGACGCGCCCCTCGGTCACGGCGCGCTCGAGGGTGGAGACCACGTGGGACTGGCCAACTACCTGCTCAAACGTCTGCGGGCGATATTTGCGATACAGCGACTCCATGGGACCTCCGGCCGTTTTTCGGCAAGCCGTTTGGCCCGCCGCGACAAGTCCCATAAGTATAGGAGAGCTTCCGGACAATGGCAGAGGCGGGCGAGCGGGGGCGAGGCCCGCCGCAACCACGGCTACGGCATCCGCCCGCGCGCCCCACGGCCGAGTGCGGGACGGCAGCCTGTCCGTCGCAGGCAAGGAAGCGAGCCGGCGCGCCGCGCAGTGGCGAGAGACGCGGGCGCGGGGATATCCGCCCCGCTCGCCAGTAGCGCCCAGGCCCCGGAGTCGGGCGCGCCCGGTTCGCCACGCTAAGGAAGAGCGGCGCCGAGGTCGCCCCAGCGTAGACGCAGCACTCTGCAACCGTGCCACCTTACGCCGCACCACCTTACTCCTCCGGCATGATCCAGTACTTGAGCAGCGGGTAGCTCACCACCACGGCGAGCAGGGTGTTCACCGCGCTCGCGACGGTGGAGGAAAGCCCGGACGAGAGGCCCAGCCCCTGGCAGAGCGCCACGACGCGACCGGGCAGCACGAGGTTCACCACCACGATCACGGCAGCCATCAGGGCAAACTTGGGCGCCGCGGTCTCAAAGCCGGTCTTGCTCTCGAACACCCACTCCTTCTGCACGAAGAAGTTCACCACCTGGGCCACCACCTCGGCCACCAAGAAGGAGAGGAAGCCGCCCAGGCCTCCGGAAGAGGCCTGCGAGTAGTCGAACACGAAGAACTTGAATGGCGAGGTGAGGCCGAGCGCGTCCACGAACAGCGCCGCGCCAAGCCAAGCGCAGACGAACCTCGAGATGGTCGAGATGTTTGAGAGCACGTTGAACTTGATGAACTGCCAGACGCCCTTGTGCTCGTCGCACCAGGCCTTAATTGCTTCCATCAGCGGCCTCCTCGCCTTCGAAACCCTGCGACTCCATAGCGGCCGC
>CAVHKV010000259.1:770-2425 GCA_963636635.1 uncultured Bacteroidales bacterium | reverse complement strand
GCTCCGCGGCGATGACGAACACCGTCGTCTCGTCGGAGGGCGCGGGTATGAAGGCATGGGGCTGTGCCCCGGGCTTAGCGAAGTGCGCGCCGCGGGGCGGCTCCTGCTGGAGTCTCTCGGCCATTACTCTCCCTCATGGTCAAACGAGCCCGGGCAAGGCCGCGCCCGCGCATAAAGAAACCGCCCCAGAGACCGAAGTTTCTGAGGCGGCAATACAAGCGTTGGAGCCTAGACGATGGGACCGCCGCCGATAAAGGTTCCGGGATAGTTGACGTCGCGGATCTGGACGCCGCTGCCGGGGCAGGAGTCGACGATCTGGCCGCCGCCGATGTAGATGCCGACATGGCCGGGGTAGCGGCCGCCGTAGGTATAGAAGACGAGGTCGCCGTAGTTGAGCGAGCTCACGTCGGTGGTGATGTAGCTCACCGAGGAATAGAGCGACTCGGGCCAGTTGGAGTTCGTCGGCAGGCCGAGCGCGTAGTCGATGAGGCCGGAGCAGGTGAACGCGGAGCTCGAGGTGCTGCCCGTCCAGACGTAGCCGCTCCACTGGTAGCCGGAGCCGATGACGCTGAGGGCGCGGGAGACCATCGAGGAGGCGCTGCTCGAGGAGCCGGAGTTGCCCTTGCTGGAGCTAGAGCCGGAGTTGGAGCTGGAGCCGGAGTTGCTGGAAGAGCCCCCGTTGGAGGATCCGCCGTTGGAAGACCCGCCGTTGTAGGAGTTGTTGCTGGACTCCTCCTGGGCCTTCTGGGCCGCGGCGGCCGCGGCCTCCTCCTCGGCGGCCTTCTTGGCAGCGGCCTCGGCGGCGGCGCGCGCCTCCTCCTCGGCCTTGGCGCGGGCGGCGGCCTCCTCCTCGGCGAGCTTGGCCTTCACCTCGTCGGAGAGCTGGTTGTAGTAGGTCTGGACCTCGGCGGCCGCCTGGTTGGCGGAGTCGGACTTGGCCTGCTGGTCGGAGACGAGCTGCTCCTGCTCGGTTCTCCTCTCCTCAAGCTGGCCCTTGTTGGTTTCGAGCGTCTGCTGAAGGTCGCGGACGTCCTGGATCGCGCTCATCTTCTGCTCGTTGATCTTCGTGGCGTAGTGCACGTTGCTCACGAGCTCGGCGAAGTTGGTCGAGCTGAGGACGAGGGTGAGAAGGCCCGTCTCGTCGCCCATCTTGTACTGGGTGGCGAGGATCTCGGAGAGCTGGGACTGCTTCTGCTTGAGCTGCTCCTGCTCCTCGGAGATGCGGCCCTCGAGGTCGGTGATCTGGGTATTGGTGTCGTCGAGGTCGCGCGTGACGTTGTCGAGGTCGTAGCCGGCCTGCTCGGCGGCGGTGTAGAGCTCGCTCAGCTGCTGGGAGACCTGGTCGAGCTCAGACTGGAGCTCGGCGGAGGTGGCCGCCTGGGCCGGGGTCACGGGGACAAGGGCAAGCCCCAGCGTAACGGCAAGGGCGGACGCAACGAATCGATTGCGCTTAGGCTGCGGCATACAAGAACTCCTTCATAAACCTGCACGGCGCCCACGCATGGCGGGCCTGCATGATTTATCTATGGTAGCAACCATCCGGGCGCGTTTGAAGGATTCTATCTTCGCTCCACATTGAACAGGGCGCCTTGAACGAGGAGCGACGCGTACACGAGGTACGCGTCGCTCCTCGTTCAAGGCGCCCTGTTCAATGT
>CAVHKV010000259.1:0-760 GCA_963636635.1 uncultured Bacteroidales bacterium | reverse complement strand
CGATTGCGCTTAGGCTGCGGCATAGAGAAACTCCTTTTGGAAACCTGCACGGCGCCCGCGCATGGCGGGCCTGCATGATTTGTCTATGGTAGCAACCATCTTGCGGGCAGTGAAGGATTCTATCTGCGCTCCACATTGAGCGGGGGCAGATCGGCCGCCGCATGTCGCCGCCCGGTAGGGGCCACACGGCGAGCCGAGGTGCCCCGAAGGAGGAGCGACGCGTACACGAGGTACGCGAGCGACGAGTGAGGGGCAGATCGGCCGCCGTGTGGCCCCTACCGTCTTCTAGCGTCGAGTTCGCCGGCTAGCTCTTCCAGCGTGACTCCGTATCGCTCCATCGTGACCATCAGGTGATACACCAGGTCGCCCGCCTCGTAGCGGATGTGCTCGTGGTCGTTGTCCTTGCAGGCCATGATGACCTCGCTCGCCTCCTCGGCGAGCTTCTTGAGGAGGCTGTCCTCCTTGCCCTGGAGGAGCTTGGCGGTGTAGGAGTCCTCGGGCGAGGCGTCGCGGCGGCCGTGGATCACGGCCGCGAGCCCCTCGAGGGTCTCGCCGATGTTTCCGTCCTGGACGTTCTTGGTCCTCTCGCCCATCCGGGCCTCCTTTGATGTTGTGCGGCGGCAACGCGGCTCGGGGGCGGAGCCCCTGCCGTGTTCCGCGATCCTCTTGCTTTATTTGATCTCGCGATAGAAGCAGCTGCGGTGGCCGGTGTGGCAGGCGGGGCCCGGCGAGTCGACCACGGCCACGAGGGTGTCTGCGT
>CAVHKV010000258.1:0-2433 GCA_963636635.1 uncultured Bacteroidales bacterium | reverse complement strand
CGTCGAGGACGGCTGGC
The DNA here is from genome assembly GCA_963636635.1 of uncultured Bacteroidales bacterium. Classification (GTDB taxonomy): domain Bacteria; phylum Actinomycetota; class Coriobacteriia; order Coriobacteriales; family Atopobiaceae; genus Parolsenella. Next base: position 2,416 of record CAVHKV010000258.1, on the reverse strand, counting down.
ACGGGGAGCCTGGCAGCCGCTGGTACCAGAAAGACGGCCAGCGCCTCACCTCCTGCTGGTTCCACGAGAACGGCATCTGGTACTACTTCGCGGAAGACGGCATCGCCCTCACCGGCGTCCAGCAGGTTGGCAGCCACCTGTATTGCTTTGACGCCAACAGCCAGATGCAGACCGGTTGGGCCCTCTACGAGGGCACCTGGTACCACGCCAAGTCTTCCGGCGAGCTATACACAGGCTGGCTCTACACGGGCGGCGCCTGGTACCTCCTTGGCGAAGACGGCGCCATGAAGACCGGCATCCAGACGGTTGGAGACAGCAGCTACCTTCTCCAGAGCAGCGGCGCCATGAAGACCGGCTGGGGCATCGACCCGGAGACGGGCAGGTGGTGCTATGCCAACAGCTCCGGCGCGCTCGCAACCGGCTGGCGCTACGTGAACGGCACCTGGTACCTGCTCGGCAGCGACCACCTGATGCTCACGGGCATCCAGCAGCAGGGCAACGCCACGTACTACCTGCGCGATTCCGGCTCCATGGTGACCGGCTGGGCATGGGACTCCCCAAGCCAGACCTGGTACTACGCCGACCCCTCGGGCGCGCTGGCCTCTGGCTGGCGCTACGTGAACGGCGCGTGGTATTGGCTCGACCCGCAGACCAAGGCCATGGCAACCGGATGGGTTGACCTTGGCAGCTACCGCTACCACCTCTCCGCCTCCGGTGCCATGAACACCGGCTGGCTGTATGACGACGGCTCCTGGTACTGGCTCGACTCCTCCAACGGCAACGTCTGCACCGGCTGGCGCTGGGTCAACGGCCGCTGGTATTACATGGACGCCCCGGACGGAAAGATGCACGTCGGCCTGTTGGAGACGGGCTCCGGCAAGTACTACCTCACCGGCTCGGGCGCCATGGCCACCGGCTGGGCATGGGACGAAGAAGCGTCTTGCTGGTACCTCGCCTCGAGCAACAGCTCGGACGGCCGCCTGCTCACCGGTTGGCAGAGGGTTGGCTCCACCTGGTACTACCTGCTGCCCGACAACGCCAAGATGCTCACCGGCTGGTTCCAGAACGGAGACGCCCTCTACTACCTCAAGCCCTCTGGCGCCATGACCGCAAACGAGTGGGTCGACTACCTCGAGGGCACCAAGCTGTTCATGAGCGCAAACGGAAACGCCACACTCATGATGCGCGACGGCATCATCTACAAGGACCGCAACTCGGAAGAACCCGCCACGGGCTGGATTAGGGTTGGCGGCTCCTGGCTCTACGCCAACGCCGACGGCTCCCTGGCCAAGGGCTGGCTCAACCTCGGGGGAATCTACTACTACCTCGATCCCGAGAGCGGCGTCATGCACACCGGCTGGGTGAAGGTTGACGGCCAGTGGTACTGGCTCGATTCTTCCGGCGCCATGGCAACCGGCTGGAGAACGATCGGCTCGCAGCGCTACTACTTCGACGAATACTCCGGCGCCCTCCATGAGCCCGAGCAGGTGCCCACCACCGACGCACAGCGCAGGGCCGTGAGCGCGGCCCAGAGCACGCCCAGCCCCGGCCGCAACCTCTGCGCCCTGTGGGTGAGCCAGGTCTTCTCCCGCGCCGGCCTCGGATACCCCGAGGGCAACGCCTGCGACATGTTCTGGAAGTGGTGCACCTCCTCAGACCCCGCCGACCTCAAGGTTGGCATGATTGTTGCCGTCCCGTCCCACCCGCACACCTACATGGGCGGCATCTACGGCCACGTGTGCATCTACATCGGAAACGGCATGGTCATGGACAACGTTGGCTACGTCAACACGAGGCCCCTCAACGACTGGCTCGACTACTACGGAGCCACGTATACTCCCAAGTGGGGATGGTGCGACAACGCGCCGCTCGCGTAGACGTCAAACCATTCCGCTCGAACAACAAACCTGACGAACAAGGTCAAAGAAACAAAGGAAGGGAAAGGAGAACCATGAGCACCCTGAGGAGGAGGACCGCCGTCCTCATAGCGACCCTGGCCCTCGGCGGCTCGCTGGCCGCGTCTGGCGTGGCGCCCAGCCTCGTGTGGGCAGACGAGCTCGCCCCCAACGACGCTGCGCCGCTCACGGAGAACGGAAACAACGGGGAAATCCCGGACAACGACGTTCCGGCCGATGACCCCGAGGACGGCGAGGACGTCAAGCAGGGCTGGCAAGAGGAAGACGGCGCGAAGCGCTACTACGACGCCGACGGCTCGCTGCACAAGGGCTGGCTGTGCCTTGACGGCACCTGGTACTGGCTCGACAAGGCAACCGGCAACATGCAGACGGGCTGGCAGTACGTGGACGGCGCTTGGTACTGGCTGGACAAGGAGACCGGCGCCATGGCCACGAACCGCACCGACTGTGACGGCCGCTGGTCCGACTTTGCAGACTCGGGCGCCTGGAAGGGCTACGCA
>CAVHKV010000257.1:0-2441 GCA_963636635.1 uncultured Bacteroidales bacterium | reverse complement strand
CAGGCGCGCCATGGCGAGCTCGTGCTCGGCCATGGCCTCGACGCCGCCCTGCTCGGAAATGAAGTCGATGGCGGCGCGCAGGCCGGCCAGGCCGTGGGCGTTGAGGGTGCCCGCCTCGAGGCGCGTGGGCCAGGCGAGCGGCTGGTTTGGGTCAAAGCTGTGGACGCCGGTGCCGCCCACGTTGTAAGGCGGGATGTCCACGTCCTCGGCCACGGCAAGGCCGCCCGTGCCCTGCGGGCCCATGAGGGCCTTGTGGCCCGTGAAGCATACGACGTCAATGCCCTGCTCAACCATATTGATGGGAACGAGGCCGGCGCTCTGGGAGGCGTCCAGGATGACGAGTGCCCCCACCTCATGGGCGCGCTGGCCGACGCGGGCCACGTCCACGACGTCGCCCGTGACGTTGGAGGCGCCCGTCACGACGACCACCTTGGTGCCCGGCGAGATGAGCCACAGCAGGTCGTCCATATCAAGACGGCCAAGCTCGTCGGCGTCGGCATGCTCGAGCTTGATGCGGCACTGCCCGGCCACGCGATTGAGCGGGCGCAGCACCGAGTTGTGCTCGACGGAGGTGGTGATGACGCGGTCGCCCTCGTGCACGAGGCCCGCGATGGCGTAGTTGAGCGCGGCGGTGGAGTTGGGGGTGAAGGCCACGTGGTCAGCGCGCGGGCAACCAAAGAGCTTGGCCACGCGCTCGCGGCACTCGTAGACGATGCGGGCCGCGTCCATGGCGGCGCCCGCCGCTCCCCTGCCGGCGTTTCCCACCGAACCCATGGCCTCCACCACGGCGTCGATGACCGGCTGCGGCTTCCTCATCGTCGTGGCGGCATTGTCGAGATAGATCACGCGTCCCCCATCCATGTACGAGGGGACGTCGCTGCGGCGTCCCCTCGTGAAAGGATAACCCTTCAGGCTTGTTTCACGAACTCGAGCATCTCTATCACCGAGAAGGCCTCGACGGCCACCCCTGCCTGGGAGAACGCCTGCTCAAGCACCTCGCGCTGGGTGGGCTCGGCCTTCCAGGCAAGCCCGCAGCCGGCCGAAATCTCGCCGGGAACGGGAATCATGCGGCCGGGCAGGCCCTCCTTGGCACAGAGCTCCTCGCAGCTCATGGCGGCGGCCGTGGACGGGAAGGTCACCACGAGCGCGGGCTTGCGGACGCGCGGCACTACGGCCTCACGACCACCGAGGCGCCAGAGAGCTTCTGGGCGATGACGTACATGTTCGTGACCTCGCCCACGGCAAGCTTGTCGGAGATGCCGTAGAAGTCGGTGCAGGTGCCGCAGGTGAGGATCTCCACGCCGGCGTCGGCGAGGTTCTTGAGGTCCTCGAGCGAGTCGGAGCCCTCGCAGGTGAGGAAGGCGCCGCCGTTGTAGAACAGGATGGTCTGGGGAAGCTCGTCGAGCTGGGTGAGCGAGAAGATGAAGGCCTTCATGAGCTTCTTGCCGAGCACGTCGTCGCCCGCGCCCATCACGCCGGCGCTGATCTGCACCACGACGTTCTTCTTGGCCGGCACGTAGCACTCGGCGGCCTCGGGCTCGCCGGCGGCAACCTCGACGGCCTCGCTGGCCACCGTGTGGGTGTGCCATTCCTTCTCGGCCGTCTGCTCGCTCGTGAACTCGCAGCCCTTGGAGCCGGCCATGCGGCTCAGGTTCTCCACGGCGATCTTGTTGTCCACGATGGTCTCGACCTCGCCGGGGCCGCCGAGCGTACCGAGGGCCTTGAGCGTCTTCACCACCGGCAGCGGGCAGGCGTCTCCACGGGCATCGATGACGAGCTTGTTTTCTGACATATCGATTCCTTTCTTCTGGGATTCTTTTCGGAATTTCCTAACGTAGTTGCTGAGTTTGCGAACCTGCGGGGCGGAAGGGCTTGGGTATGGCCTTGCAGACGTCCTCGCGATGACCCGCTGCCTACGAAGGGCGAGCTTGGGCGCTGCGGAATGTCTGCTGCGGCTATACCCCAGACCTTCCGCTTACGGTGTTGTAATTCGGCGACTGGTCATTGAACTTGAGCACGATTACGTACTTCGGCATTTCAGAAAATAATTGGGGGGGGCAACCTGTTCAACCTGCGGGGTTAGCGCTGGCTGCAAGGCTTACTGGAATCGGGGCAGCTACATGTTGACCACTACCGAAGCTTCCTGCTTTTTCGTTATCCGGCCAACTATGTTGGCCGGATGGTCCAAGGACCTTAGCCTGTCTACGTAGGCATCGGCTTGGGGTGCGGGCAGGGCCACGAGGAGGCCGCCGGAGGTTTGGGGGTCGAAGAGGACGTCGGCGAGGTCGAGCGGCACGTCTTCGAAGATTTGCACCCTCGGGCCGAAGAAGTCGCGGTTGCGGTAGGCGCCGGCGGGGATGAGGCCCATCTGGGCCATCTCGCGCGCCTGGGGCATCACGGGGACGGCGCTTGCGTTGAGCTCGACGGTGAGGCCGCTTGCC
>CAVHKV010000256.1:0-2441 GCA_963636635.1 uncultured Bacteroidales bacterium | reverse complement strand
CGTAGACACCAGCATGGCTCCCCCTTGCTCGCGGGCACGCCCGCTGTCTTCATCTCAATTTCCTATCATTACTATAGGATAATAGGAATTGAAAGGTAAGTGCTAGAAAGGAGACGCCAATGGTTCCCACTCCAGAAGAAGCGTACGAGCTGCTTAAGCAGTACAACGAGGACCCCTTCCACCTCACGCACGGCCGCATCGTGGGCGAGGTGCTGCGCTGGTACGCCACCGACATGGGCCATGCCGACGAGGCCGACCTGTGGCAGGTCGTGGGCACCCTGCACGACCTGGACTTTGAGCGCTGGCCCGAGGAGCACTGCGTGCGCGAGGAGCAGCTCATGCGCGAGGCCGGCCTCGACGAGGTCATCGTCCGCGGCTGCTGCAGCCACGGCTGGGGCCTCACCGGCACGCCCTACGAGCCGGAAAGCGACATGGAGAAGGTGCTCTTTGCCGCCGACGAGCTCACCGGCCTCATTGGCGCGGCTGTGCTCATGCGTCCCTCCAAGAGCGTCGACGACCTCACGGTGAAGTCGCTCAAGAAGAAGTTCAAGGACAAGAAGTTCGCCGCCGGCTGCTCGCGCGACGTGATCGAGCAGGGCGCCGAGCGCCTGGGCTGGGACCTGGCCACCCTCATGGAGAAGACCATCGAGGCCATGCGCAACTCCCCCTCCGCCCCGCACGGCGAGCAGGCGGAGGAGTAACAGACCTAGGCGCATCGGGCGGCAGTTGGCGTGCCCCTACCACATGCAGGCCATCAGAAGAGCGGTGCGTTCGAAAGCGCGGGGTCAATAACCAACGGCACGCGCACAAAAACGCCCGACCACCAAAGCTCAGACATGCCACCTGGTAAGCCGCGGACATACCGCTCGCGCCAGGAGATGCCGGGCACAAGAGCCCGCGAAACCGCCAAATGCCTCAATCCCCTACACTGGAGTCATGACGTTTATCTACTTGGACAATGCCGCCACCACGCGCACGAGCACGGCCGCCCTTGCCGCCATGAACGACGTGGCAGCCGGCGATGCCTTCGCCAACCCCGCGAGCCAGCACGCCGCAGGCGACGCCGCCCTGCGTGCGCTCGAGGGAGCACGGCGACAAATAGCCGACGCCCTGCACGCCCGCCCCAACGAGGTCGAGTTCACCTCGGGCGGCACCGAGGCCAACAACCAAGCCCTGCTCACAGGTGCCGCCTATGGCGCGCGCGAGGGCAGGCGTCACATCGTGGCCAGCGCCATCGAGCACCCGAGCGTGTTGCGCACGCTGGAGTTTCTTGCAAGCACCGACGGCCCCTATGGCGGTAACTTTGAGATAACGCTGGTGGCGCCCGACGCCAACGGCATCGTAGGCGTGCCGGCTGTGAAGGCCGCCCTGCGCGAGGACACTTGCCTGGTCTCCCTCATGTACGCAAACAACGAGGTGGGAAGCCTGCAACCCGTGCGCGACGTCTGCCGCATGTGCCGCAAGCGCGGGATTCTCTTCCACACCGACGCCGTGCAGGCCGCCGGTCACGTGGCAATAGACTTCACGCGTGACGGCTTTGACTTGCTGAGCGTCTCGGCCCACAAGTTCCACGGGCCGCGCGGCATCGGCGCGCTTCTGTGCTCGCACCGCGTTGTGCCCGCCACGCTCATACATGGCGGCTCGCAAGAACGAGGCCACCGCGCCGGCACCTCAAACGTGGCCGCCGCAGTCGGCATGGCTGCCGCCCTTGCAGAGGCATGCAAATTTACGGACAGCAATAAAGCACAGGTAGAGGCTTTGCGCGAGAAGTTCGTAGAGCAGCTCTCCCCCATCGAAGGCCCTCGCGTGCTTGGCCCCGCCTCGCCCGAGGAGCGCCTGGGCGGCGTCGTTGCCATCACGCTCGAGGGCGTGCCGCACGAAAGCGCGCTCGTCCTTCTCGACGAGCGCGGCGTCTGCGTGAGCGCGGGATCGGCCTGCTCGGCCGGCGCCGTGGAGCAGAGCCACGTGCTGGCCGCCATGGGTGTCTCGCCCGAGGAGGCCAACACCTACCTGCGCATCTCCCTCGATGCCGCGGAGAACACCGAGGCCGACGTAGAGGCCGCAGCTAATGCAATCGCCGAGGTGGCCGCGCTCCTTCGCGAGAGGACTCGCGCATGAGCGGCCACATGCTTGCGAACAGAGGGCTTGGCGCGGCCGGCGCGCCATATGCGATGAACGCCGTTGTGCCGCACACGGTCTCCGCTCTAGCAAACAGGCCCGCGCCCAACAGACGCGGCCCCTTCGCAATGGAGCTCGAGATGAATAGCATCGCCCTCTATACGCCCCGCCACGAAAAGGGTCTCGCATGAGCGGACGCGTACTCGTGGCCATGAGCGGCGGCGTTGACTCGAGCCTCGTAGCCCGCCTTTTGGTGGAGCAGGGCTACAGCTGCATCGGCGCCACCATGCGCCTAGCCACCAACGAGGACGACCGCCCCGGCG
>CAVHKV010000255.1:0-2464 GCA_963636635.1 uncultured Bacteroidales bacterium | reverse complement strand
AACTTCTTGTTCTCACGCGCAAGCTGCGAAGGGGCGGACCTCCACACCTCGCGAATCCTTTCGGAGAGGAGAGGGGATGCATGCTTTGAGAAATCATGCTCGTAGTCAAAGAGCAAGCGATCCTGGACGCGCCGCGCCTCGGAAAAATCGCCGGTTCGGACGTAAGCCTCAACGGCTTCAGGCATACCCCCCACGAAGTAGTAGGCCTTCAGGGCATCCGTGAATTTCTCAGCGAACGCATCGATAAGACCAAGGTCGCGAGATGCGAGCAGTTCCGCGAGGGACTCATCCGTAGCCTTCAGGTACTCATAGAACGTCATCGGGTGCACATCAAGGTGTTCGACCTTGCCGACAGGGAACGACACGCCGGAATGAAGCGCGACGCCAAGGAGCGACCCGGCAGCGATGATGGGCACCTCAGGGCATTGCTCACAAAAAAGCTTGAGAGACGTCAGCGCCCGCGGACATTCCTGGACCTCGTCAAGCACTATGAGGACATCCGGATCCCCTGCGCGCGTAGACGTCTCGGCGGCGATGGCTGCGAGCAGCCGTTTCGGCGTCAGGCTGCCTTCGAACACGGCCTTCATCGGCTCATTGTCCAAAAACACCACGTGCGCCACCTGGGAAAACTCAGTTCGCCCCAGTTCAAGCGCAAGCCATGTCTTTCCCACTTGCCGGGCACCCTGCAAGATGAGGGGTTTTCTCCCGGGGCGATTCTTCCAAGCAACTAGCTGCTCGAGAACAGAGCGGTACACGACGAACCACCACCCGCATCGCATGAAAAATGGCGCTGAAGCCATTTTTTCGTCCTTATTTTTGGCAATTATGCCACTTTTACGGCCGTAAAAGTGGCACCAGAACCACAAACCCCCAAAACGAGGCCGGACACCGCAATCGAAAGCGGTGCCCGGCCTTTTCGTTAGAGCAAATGCAGCTCCGTCAGCCGCCGGAGCGCAGCCAGCCTACGCCCAGACGGCGGCTTGCGCGCGCTGGCCTACGGTGCCCATGATGACGTTGATGATGCGGCCCAGGAACAGGGCCGAGACCACGGTGGTGAGGCCAAAGCCCGAGATGTCGCCAAAGAGCAAAAGCGAGCCCAGGATGGAGACGCCCACGTGGCTCATGTCGAAGACGACCTTCACGTTGCCAAAGCTCGTGCCGAGGGCCTCGCTGGCCACCTGCACGAGGCCGTCGGGGGCGTTGGGGACGATCTCCATGTCAACCATGAGCGAGGCGCCAAAGGCCGTGACCACGAGGGCGCAGCACATGCAGACCACCTGCGCCACGATGCCCTGCGGGCTCACGGTGATGACGGAGGCGATGAGGTCAACGAGGTAGCCCATCGTGAAGGCGAAGACCATCTCGAGCAGGATCCTCGCCTGGAAGCGGCGACGCAGGATGAGCGCCTGGCAGCCGATGTAGATGGCGTAGGTGAGCGCAATCATGAACCCCAGCGTGGTGCCGGTTGCGCGGGCGGCAAAGGTGGCGAAGCAGGTGAGCGAGGCCACGCCCAGCCCCGAGGCGGTCTGCAACACCGTGCCGGTGGAGATGCAGAGCAGCCCCACGAGGTAGATGGCGTAGCGAAGGGCGGTGCGGGACCAGCAGACGGATTGTTCTTCGGCGGCGGTGACGAGCAGGGGTTTCAAAACGGGCGGGTCCTTTCTTAAGGTTAGAGTCCGAGCAAATAGTCGCGGCAAGAAACGTTGGTTGCCGGGGTGGAGTTCTCGATGACGCAGTCGATGCCGGGACGCACTTCACGCGCCCAAGCGGCGAGCTGGCCAAAGTCGAAGGCGCCGGTTTCGCCCGCGCCGTGGCAGACCAGGCGGCTGCCGGAGCCGTCGCACCAACCATCAGAGTCCTCGTTGTCCACCACCTCGAAGTCCTTGGCGTGCAGCACGCGGACGTGCTCGCCGCAGAGCTCGAGCATGCGGCCCGTGAGGTCGGCGGCGGCAGACGCGACCTTGGGATGCAGCAGCGACACCGGGTCGTAGATGAGGCCCAGCGCAGGCGAGCTCACGCGGTCGAGGACCTCGCGGCAGGCCTCGGGGGTGTTCACGACCTCGTTCCAGCCCGGCTCGATGAGCAGGGGCACGCCGGCCTCCTCGGCAAGCTCGCAAGCCTGAGAGAGACCCGCGCAGAAGGTGTCGACCGCCGGGTGACCAAAGCGGTCGTCGGCCACCTTGTTGGCCGCGTTGGGACGGCCCGTCTCGGTGCCAACGGGGCAGCCCCCGAGCATGGCCGCGAAGCGCGCGCAGGCGCGGTAGTCCTCGAGGTTCTCCGCAAGCTGGGAGGCGTCCGGCGTGGCGAGGTTCTTGTAGCAGCCAAAGACCGCCACGTGCACGCCCGCCTCGGAAAGCACCTCGCGCAGGCGGGCCGCCAGGGCCTCGTCAAGGCCGGTGCGGTCGATCCCGTAGCTCTTGTACACAACCTTGCTCGGCAGCTGGATGCAGGTGAAGCCCAGCTC
>CAVHKV010000254.1:0-2484 GCA_963636635.1 uncultured Bacteroidales bacterium | reverse complement strand
CCTGGCGGTATCGCCCGGGGCTGCAGAGCCCTTGGGAACCAGCTTGACCTGCACTGCCTCGGCCTGCTTTCCCAAGCCGGTCGTGCCGGCTGGCGAACCGTTGCTCGCCCAGCCCAGCCAGCCATAATCTGCCGAGTGGACCCTGTACCAAATGTCGTAGGACTCCGCGGCGTCCCCCGTAAGTCTAAGCTGAATGGCCTCTATTGCGCGGGAGCACCCCGTGGTCCCGCACTCCCCCTCGGACCAGCCTTGCCAGCCAACATTGGAGACATGCCCCCGCATCTCGATGCCGCTGTTGCGGCCAAACCAGTCCACGGAGGCCCTAAGGGCCTCAAGGCGAAGCCCCCTGCCGGTTGTTCCGACAACGGCGTCGCCATTCGTCTTGTCCATCCAGCCAAGGTCGGCAACATGGGCCTGCAGAACAACCGCCGCAGGGTCGTCGCCGTGATCTCTGAACGCATCGTCCGTGGAGCCAGGGGCGTTCTCACCCTTGGGCAGAACGACTACCTGTATGGCCTCTGCGCTGCGGTCGTAGCCGACGGTTCCCGCGTTCTCACCGTCATGGGCCCAACCAAGCCAGCCGACGTTGGCCGAATGGACCCTGTACCAGACGGAATAGCTGGACGAAAGCTCATCTGAGAGCGAGATGCCGACGGCCTCGATGGCCTTACCCTGGCCTACGGTGCCAACCAGCTCGTTATTGCCCACGGCATCGCGCCATGAGCCACCGACGAACGCCTTGATGCTCAAGGAGTTGGCCGGGAGGGCATCTCCGATGTTCAGGCGGAAGGCTTCGAGCCTCTTGCCCTTGCCGGTCGTTCCGGCAATCTCGCCGCCATTGACGGGCGAAAGCCACCCGTAGTCCTGGACGTGCGCCGTAACGGTTACGTTGGAAATTGTCGTCCCGTCATTGGAATCGGTTAAAGCCGCAGAGCCATAGACAGCCGCAGACGATTCTTCCTCGAGGGGAACCCGTTCCTCGCTTTCAGCCTCCTCAGCAGGCACCCCCCCCTCAACCGAATCCTCCGTTTCCGCGGCGGGCGTGCCGGCTTCCTGGACGACTTCCCCAGTTGACGCCAGCTGCTCGCTCGCAAGGGCGCTGCCCGAGACAAGCAGCGTGCCGACCGCAAAAGAGGCCACAACGGCACCGGCCACCACTCTCCTGTTTAGAACCTTCATATGCAAACCCCCGAACAATCAGGGGAGGAAGGCACGCGTAACCCGCGGCGCCCTCCTCCCTTGAGCCATCAAATGCTAGTAAGAAACGACCTTGGTCCCAGACGGGATGTTGTCGTAGATCCACTTTGCCTGGTTGATGTCCATGCGCACGCAACCATGCGAAAGGTTTTGGCCCAGCCTCCCGTCCATGATCCGGAACGTGTTCTGGTAGTACAGCACGGAGTGGAACAGGTAGTCCCCGTAGAACTGGGTCCAGTAGTAGCAGGTATAGCCAGAGCCAAAGGAGTAACCACGGCTTCCGACCCTAAACTCGCCCCTCACCGTGGGCGTACTGGAGGCGCCGGGAGAAACCGTGTAGTAGTTCACGAGATGCCAGTTGCCCTTTGAGCCGCGGAACACGCCGACGCGACAGGTGCTGTTGTTAACCATGATGAGCCAGGGCGTGCTGCTGTAGTAGGAATTGGCGAGCCTGAGCATGTTTGCCTGGTCGGCCGGAAGCGGAGACTCGTTCGTGTAGGCCCTGTCGGTGGAGCCGGGGGCGCCCGTCCCCTTGAGCTTCACCATAACCTGGAGCGACTCGACCCTAAAGCCAATGCCGCTCGTGCCGGCCATGGAACCGTTGGAGGTCCAGCCAAGCCAGCCGTAGTCCTGGACGTAGGCGCGATACCAAACGTCGTAGTACTTCGCCGCATCACCCGTGAGGTTGATCTTGACGCACTCGACCTGCTTGCTTGCGCCAGTAGTGCCAGCCGTTGCACCATCGGAGACCGCGGACTGCCAGCCAACGTCAGAAACGTGGGCCGAGTACGAGATGCCACCGCTCACGGAGCTATCGAGGCCGAGCGTAAAGGCCTCCATGCGCTTTGCCTGGCCGGTCGTGCCGAACACGACGCTGCCGCCAGAGACGCCGTCCATCCAGCCGTAGTCCTGGACGTGGGCCTTGCCCGTAAGAGAGGCCTTCAGCACGGCGGCGCCGTCCTGAGAGGGGGCGGTATCGCCCTTCTTCACAAGCTTGATCTCGATGGCCTCGATCGCGTTGCCAAAGCCCGTGGTTCCGGCCTCCTCGTCGTCCTTGGCCCAGCCAAGCCAACCAACGTTGGACGCATGGACGCGATAGAAGACGTCATAGCCTTCCGCAAGGTTGCCGGTAAGGCGCAGCTTCACGGCTTGCACGGCCGTCGACTTGCCGACGGTACCCGCATAAAAGGCCCCCTCGGCGTAATCCTGCCATCCCACGTTGGCAATATGGGCGCTCACCTGCAGTGAGCCGTCGCCACCGAGCACCTGTGCGCGCAGGGCCTCGAG
>CAVHKV010000253.1:0-2491 GCA_963636635.1 uncultured Bacteroidales bacterium | reverse complement strand
AGGAAGCTGCGCAGCGCCGGGATGCCGATCATGGCCGCGTTGTCGCCGCAGGCCGCCAGCGGCGGCACCGTCACGCGCACGCCCATGCGGCCGAACTTGCGCTTGTAGGCCTCGCGCAGGGCCGGGTTGGCCGAGACGCCGCCGCCGACGCAGACGTCGCCCACGCCAGTCTGCTCCACGGCCGTGGCCGCCTTGGCCACCTGCACGTCAACCACCGCGGCCTGGAAGCTCGCCGCGAGGTCGGGCAGGTTAATGGGCCTGCCGGCGCGGTTCTCGTTGTTGATGTAGGTGATGACGCTCGTCTTGAGGCCGCTCAGGCTGAAGCTGTAGTCGCCGCTGTGCATCATGGCGCGCGGGAAGTGGATGGCCTTGCGGTTGCCCTTCTCGGCAAGCTTGCTGATGACGGGGCCGCCGGGGTATCCCAGCCCCAGGGCCTTGGCCACCTTGTCAAAGGCCTCGCCCACCGCGTCGTCGATGGTGGCGCCGAGCACCTCGTAGTCGCCCCAGGCCTTCACGTGCACGAGCATGGTGTTGCCGCCCGAGACGAGGCTCGCCACGAAGGGCGGGCGCAGGTCGGGCGTCTCGAAGAGGTTGGCCATGAGGTGGCCTTCGAGGTGGTGGACGGCAATAAGCGGCAGGTCAGCGGCCGCGCAGAGGCCCTTGGCAAAGGCTACGCCCACCACAAGCGCGCCCACGAGGCCCGGCCCCGCCGTCACGCCGACGGCGGCGAGGTCGGCCGGCGTGAGGGTGTCGCAGCCAAAGTGGGCGCCGGCCTGGGCGAGTGTCTCTTCCAGCACGCCCACGATGGCCTCGGTGTGCTTGCGGCTCGCAATCTCGGGCACCACGCCGCCAAAGCGCGCGTGGAAGTCAATCTGGGTGGCCACCACGCTCGCGCACACCACGCCGTGCAAGTCGGTGACGGCCATGGCGGTCTCGTCGCAGCTGCTCTCGATGGAAAGGATGAGGGGGCCGGAGGCCTTCAGCTTGGCTTTGGCCTCCTCCGAGCGCGGCGCGGGCGCGATGGGCCACGGGCGAATGGAGCCGCGCGGCGCCGGGTTGTGGTCCGCGTCGATGACGAACTCCGCAAGCGGCAGCTCGGCACGCATGATGCGAGCGTCATGGCCCTGCCCGTAGTAGTTGGGGCGCACGCCGGCCTCAACATAGCCCAGGCGCTCGTAGAGGCGTTCGGCAGCCGTGTTGCCAACCTCCACCTCAAGCAGGCTGCAGGTGGCGCCAAGCATCTGCGCGTCGTAGGCAACGCGGGCGAGCAGGCGGGCCGCAAGGCCCTCGCGGCGGTGGCTCTGAGCCACGGCCACATTGGAGATCTGCAGCTCGTCGGCCACGATGGTGCCGCCGGCATAGCCGATGATCTGGCCGCGGTCATGCGCCACCCACCAGACGTGGCCAGCTTGGGCCACGTCGTCGCAGAAGGCCTGCTCGCTCCACGGCTCGTGGTTGGCACCCGCAAACACAGCCGCCTCAAGCTCGCTCACGGCGCGCGCGTCGTTGACGGTCATGGGGCGCAGTTGGCAATGAATGCCTGCTAGGGCATCGTCCACGCCGGTGACGGCAGTTGTCAGGGGCTCCTTGAGGCCCAGGCGGGTGCGCTCGTTCTCCTCGGCGTCGGAAAGACGGGTGTAGATGGGCAGCACGAGCGCCGGGTCACCGCTCTGAACTGCGAATACATCGCAGGCAACGGCCGCGCGCAACAGACCCTCGCCCGTGGGGTACCAGGCCTGCTCGTCCACGTAGGAGGCGAAGCCGGCTGCCTCGTACTGGGCGCGGTACTTCTTGAGGCCGTCGCCGGCAAGCGTCATGCTCGCGGCGTCGTCACGCGCGGCCCACTCGTCCACCGCGGCCTGCGCCTTTATCACCGTCTCCACCTCAAAGAGGCGAGAGGGGCCGTCATCATCCACCTGGTAGAGGCCGGGGTAGACCTCGCGGCGCATGGCGTCTCCCACCACGCCCACCTGGCCGCGGGCGCCCGCCTTCCAGGCACTCCAGGCAACGGCGTCGAGCGTAGAGACGCCATAGAGCGCGCAACCCAATCCGCAGGCCAGCCCCTTGGCGGTGGCGATGCCGATGCGCACGCCCGTGAACGAGCCGGGGCCGCGACCCACGAGCACCGCGTCCACGTCGCCCATGCCAAGGCCGGCCTGCGAAAGCGCCTCGAGGCAGGAGCTCACCAGCTCCTCGTTGGCGTGGCGGCGGCACAGGTGGTCCTTGGAGGCGAGCATCTCAACCTGGCCGGCTGCGGCCTTGCCGGCAGAGTCGGCGGACGGCATGCGCCCCACGGCGCAGGCAAGCATATCGGTCGAGGTGTCGATGGCAAGGACGATCATGGCGGTTCCTTCTACGCTAGATTCAACCTGTCTAGTGTAGCGCGCCGGGTTCGCGGCGCCGGCCGCACCCGCGCATCAGCACAAGCCCAGCTCGGCACATGAGGAATACGTGACGGAGACGGCTGCGGCCAACCAAACCCGCAGGCTCC
>CAVHKV010000252.1:0-2512 GCA_963636635.1 uncultured Bacteroidales bacterium | reverse complement strand
GAAGCGCGACGAGTTCGCCTCCGAGGCCGCGAAGCTCGAGCGCTCCCTTGAGACCGCCCGCACGCCCGAGAAGGTCGAGCGCAAGCTCAACGACATCCGCAAGAAGCACGAGGCGGCCGAGAAGCGCGTCGAGGCCGCCAAGGAGTACGCCGCCGTAGGCGAGCTCATCCCCGCCGCCGCGGCGCTCTTCATCTGGCACCCGCGCGAGTGCGTGTACCTCTTCAGCGGCTCGGACCCCAAGTACGCCAAGTTCTACGCCGCCACCGCCATCCAGCACCACGTCATGGGCGAGTGCCTCGAGCGCGGCTGCACGCGCTACAACTTCTACGGCATCAACGGCGTCTTTGACGACCCGGACGACCCGGGCCGCGGCCTGCTCGAGTTCAAGCAGGGCTTTGAGGGCTTTGTCGAGGAGCTCATGGGCGAGTTTGAGATGCCCGTCCGCCCCGCCGTGCTCGCGGCCAAGAAGCTCGCCCACAAGGTCCTCGGGCGCTAGCCGGCCGGCAGGCCAAGGCCTCACGCCCGAGGGCTAGCTCGCATAGGAGAACTTGTACACGTAGACGTGCACCGTCGGGTCGGTGGCACCGGGACCGAGGTCCTCGACGATGCTGGCCTGGACCTTGCGCCCGCTGTGCTCGCTGAGGTAGGTCTGGATCATCTCCATCTTGGCAGGCTGGAGCACGGCCACCATGTCGTCGCGCTCGGGCAGCTCCTGCAAGACGTCGTTGTCCTCAATCCCCCAACGCTCGAGGAGCGCGGCCCAGGGAGCCGTGTGGTTCTCCCAGCCGCCGATGGGCAGCATGTTGTCCGGGAAGTCCCAGCCCTCGAGCGTGAAGGCGTCGTAGCCGGTGAAGTAGATGGTCTGGGAGCGACCAAAGACCACGAGCTCGTCGGGGTGCTCGTCAACATAGGCCCGAGCGGCGGCCGAGGTCGCAGAGGAGGTCTGGGCCGTGAGCGGGCGCGCCACCTTGAGGTAGAAGACGCCGCAGACCCCAAGGCAGAGCACGAGCGCAAGGGCGGGGACCGCCACGGCCGCACGTCCTCCCAAAAGGGCCCCTCCCCTGGCGGCGGCATGCCCGCCACGGCGCTGCTCGGGCGCCCAGGCGCAGGTGATGAGCGCAAAGACGGCGCACATGATGAGCGGCAGCACCACGTGCAGGCGCACGCGCTGTCGCATGATGAGCAGAAGGCAGCTCACGAGCATCATGGCCACGACGCCCGCCATGAGTGCGCGGGCGGGGCCGGTGCAGCGGATGTCCTTGCCAATTGCCCAGGCAAACGCCCCCGCAACCACGACGAGGCCCAGGAGCAGGTAGGTGGTCTTTGCCTTGAGCGAGGCCACGAGGTTGGAGAGGCTCAGGTGGTCAACCGCGCCGCCAAGCCTCTCAAAGAACTCCGTGCCAAAGACGGAGTCGTCCGCAAAGAGCCAGTTGTAGAGGATCGTCACGTCGTTGTCGGAGAGGCTGGGCTCCACCGCCTGAACCTCCTCAACAGAAAGGTCTGGGTAGTCGAGCGCGGAGCGTCCCGCATCGAGGTAGGCCGAGTAGCCCTCCCAGCCCTGCGTGTGGTCGTAGGCATAGCGGGCCGCCAATGCGCAGATGCCCACGAGCGCGATGACGACGACGCCGCGCACGATGGAGGCGACGTGGCGGTTCTTGGCAAGCACCCAGATGGCGAACGGGGCAAAGAGCGCGATGGTCGCAAGCCCGCTCTCGGGACGAAGCGAATAGCCAAGCACCACGAGCAGGCAGCCACAGACGTCACCCGCGCGCACTCCGCCGACCTTCTCGAACGCGGCGTTGCCGACCACGAGCATGAGGCCGGCCGCCGTCGCCAAGAACGCGACGATGGTGAAGGTGAGGTACATGGTCGAGATGAGCTCGAGCGCCACGAGCAGGACGAGCACCACGCGGCACATGCCGTCAGAGAGGCGCGAGCGCAGCGCCTTGTCCCACGCGACGGCGAACGAGGCCACGATGAGCGCAAGCAGCGTCAGCGCATACCAGGGCACCGCAGGGAGCACGGCATAGAGCGCGGAGAGCGGCGCGCTGATCGTCACGAGGGAATAGGGCATGAGCAGGCTCTGCCCCGCCGCGAGGAACCTGCCGCTCGCATAGAGCTGCTGGATCTGCTCGTCGGGGCTCATGGGGTACTTGGGCGTGGCAACAAGGCACACGACCAGCACCGGCAGAAGCGCGGCGGCAAACGAGACGAGCGCGGCCGCCCTGGGCGCCCTGGGGCCAGACTCGCCTTCGCGCCCGCCTTCCCTGCGTGCAACAGCTTGGCTATGCATCTTGGCTCCAAGTCTCCTAGAAGGACGTGTCGGTGGGCTCCGGATAGAAGCGTGCGAACTTGCGGACGAAGTTTTTCTCCATGAGCAGGCCGGCGAAGCGCGAGCCGAGGGTGTCGGCCTTGCAGCGCAGCGGGTTGACGGCCTTCCCGGCCGCGACCACGCGGTCAAACTCGGCCAGCAGCTTATGGCCGCGCACGTACTTGCGGGCAAGGCTCACGG
>CAVHKV010000251.1:0-2515 GCA_963636635.1 uncultured Bacteroidales bacterium | reverse complement strand
CCCTGACCTCGTGACTGCCAGTCACGCGCTCTCCCAACTGAGCTAATTCCCCGAATTGGTGCGAGAGAGATACTACCAGAACCGCCCTCCCCCGCAACCGAGAAATTTCAAATCCGTCCGATTTTATGAACGAAATATGAACGTCCGAGGTAACGGGGTTGCTTTGACGCGGATGCTCGAGAGCGATTCCGAGCAACGCCTTCGGGCTGGCGGCGTGAACGTAAGGTTTGCGCGGACAACATCACGGCCAAGGCCACCTTGCCGAAACCCCAGCGCCCACCACGCAACTCCAATATAGCCGCGGCACAGCAACTCAGCCGTTACGTCCAAGCTGGCCGCGCGGCAACTCAGCCGCGACCACCAAGTTGGCGACGCCGCGGCTTGATAGCTACCGCCCGAGCTGGTGCACTTCTTCGATGCCCTTGCTGGCAGCGTCCTCGTCGAGGTAGCGACCGTGAGAATACTCGAGCGAGCCGTCCTCGCCAAGGGCGACGTCCCAGGCGCGAGGGACGCCGGTGGGGACGTTCACGCCCGAGATGTCGGTAGGGCTTATGCCGTCGATGCTCATCATGATGGCGCGGACGACTGAGCCGTGGGTGACCACCAGCACGCTCTCCCCCGTCCTGAGGGCGGCCTCAACGTTGTCCGCCCACCAGGCGGCGAGGCGGGCGCGAAGGTCCTTGAGAGACTCTGAGCGGATTTCAGACGGCAGTGGCAGGCCATAGCCGTCGTCCACCTGGTAGCGGGTGTCAGCGACCTGCTGGGCAAGCTCGTCATCGTCGCAAGCAGGGGGTCTCACGTCATAGGAGCGGCGGTAGGTGGCGAAGAGCTCCTCGCCCACCTCCTGGCGAACCTCGGGGCGCGTGCGGCCTTGGAAGCTGCCGTAGTGGCGCTCGTTGAGACGCCAGGTGCGCTGTACCTCAACGCTCGCAAGACCAGCTGCGGAAATCACGATGTTAGCCGTCTCGATGGCCCTCTCCAGCACGCTCGTGAAGCAGCGCGTGGGCGCAAGGCCGCTTTCGGCAATGAGCCTGCCGGCGTTGGCGGCTTGTTCCCGTCCGCGCTCGGTGAGCGGAACGTCCGCCCAACCGGCGAACTTGTTGATGGCGGGGTCGGTCCAGGCGCTCTGGCCGTGGCGCATGACGATGAGCGAGGCTCCCCTAGGCACGCAGCTCGCCCACAAACTTGGCGAGGCGCTCAAGGCCCAGCCCGAGGTCATCGTCGCTCACGCAATACGAGAGACGTGCGAAGCCCTCGGTCCCAAAGCAGGTGCCGGGCACGAGCGCCACGCCGGCCTCGCGAATGGCGCGCTCGCAGAACTCCTCGGAGCCCAGGCCCAACTCGGCGATGCTCGGGAAGGCGTAGAAGGCCCCGGCCGGGCGTGCAAGCGGAAGGCCCATCTTCTCCAGCGCGTCGCAAACAACTCCGCGGCGGCGCTCGTAGGTGGTGCGCATCTCGGAGATGTCCAGCCCCAGGGCCACTACGGCGGCGTCCTGCACAAAGGCCGGAACGCTGGATACGAGGTACTGGTGCATCTTCTGAATCTCAGCCTTGAGGGCAGGGGCGGCGGCCAGCCATCCCAGGCGCCAGCCGGTCATGGCCCAGGGCTTGGAGAAGGAGTCCACCACGACGGTCTGCTCGCGCAGCTCGGGGTGGCGGACGGCAAAGCGCTCGTAGCCCTCGTCGTAGGCAAGGCGGTTGTAGACGTCATCGCAGATGACAAAGAGGCCGTGCTCGGCGGCCACCTTTGCGACGGCATCGAGCGACTCGGCCGTGTAGACGCAGCCCGTGGGGTTGTTGGGGCTCGTGATGACGACGGCCTTGGTGCGCGGCCCCACAGCCGCCTCGAGCTTCTCCCCCACCAGCTGGAAGACGTCGCCCGAGGTGTCGAGGTGGGCGCAGCGGCCGTGCGCCGCGCGCACGATGGTCTCGTAGAGGCCGAAGGCAGGCGCGGGCACGATGACCTCATCGCCTGGGTCAAGCAGGCTCATGAGCGTGGCCGAGAGCGCCTCGGTGGCGCCGCTCGTCACGATGATGTCCTCGGGCGCAAAGGCCAGTCCCTGCCCGCCCATGTAGCTGCTGAGCGCCTCGAGCAGCTCGGGACGGCCGTTGTTGGGCGGGTAGTGCGTGAGGCCGCGGGCAAGCGACTCGGCCACGGCGGCGCGGACGGGTTCAGGCGTGTCGAACTCGGGCTCGCCCAAGGTGAGCTTCACGCAGCCCGGCGTCTGGTTCGCCAGAGCCGTGAAGCGCCTGATGCCGCTCGTGGCGAGCGCCGCTAGGACAGTGTTTGTGGAGGGCGCCATGCGTGCTTCCTAGGCGCGCTGGGCAAGCACGAGCTCGGCCACCTTGGCGGCAGCCTCGGCGAGGGGAACCTCGGTGCGCTCGCCGGTGGCGCGGTCCTTGAGCTCGCAGTTGCCGTCCTTGACGGCGCGCTTGCCAAAGACGAGCTGGTAGGGGAAGCCCATGAGGTCGTTGTCGGCGAACTTCACGCCCGGGCGCTCCTTGCGGTCGTCCA
>CAVHKV010000250.1:1758-2545 GCA_963636635.1 uncultured Bacteroidales bacterium | reverse complement strand
TGGACGAGCAACGGCTCGCCGGCCGGTACGACCGGCTTGGGCAAGCAGGCCGAGGCGGTGCAGGTCAAGCTGGTTCCCAAGGGCTCTGCAGCCCCGGGCGATACCGCCAGGAGCGTCATCGGCGACTACGATTCGCTGAGCTTGTCCGGGAGCCGCATCGGCGGCATCTCCCTCTCGTCCCAGAAAAACAGGGACGTCGTTCTGGGCTCCACGAGCAACGGAAGCGCCTTGCGCCAGCTCTCCGCTTCGCTGGTCTCCGCGGTGGAGTCGGGCTCCATTGAGTACCGTACGCTCACTCAATTCTCCGGCTGGCAGGATTGGGCCAGGGACGGCGGGACCGTCGGGTCTGCCAGCGACAAGCAGATCAAGGCTGTCCAGCTGCGCCTTACCGGCGATATCGCCCAAAAGTACGACCTTTGGTATAGGGTCAACGACACCTCAAAAGGCTGGATGGGCTGGGCATCGAACGGGGACAGCGCCGGCCAGGCCTATGGTTCCTCCGGCGTGAGGGCGATTGAGGTTGCGTTGGTTGAGAAGGGCGCCGCCTCGCCGGGAAGCACCGATGGCGCCTACGTTGAGGGGACGCCGGGCCTTGTTGTCCAGGCGCACATTGCGAACGCCGGCTGGCTTTCCCCGGTTGCGTCGGGCGAGGTCGCTGGCCAAACGGGCAAGGCGAGGTCGATGCAGGCCCTCAGGGTCGGCCTCGACGGAATTGACGGCACCGTCACCGTCCAGGCCCATGTTGCCGGCATTGGCTGGCAAGACCCCGTGACCAATGGCGCCACGG
>CAVHKV010000250.1:0-1684 GCA_963636635.1 uncultured Bacteroidales bacterium | reverse complement strand
GCCAGGACAAGGCCATCGAGGCCGTCCGAATCAGCCTGTCCGGTGCGGCTGCGGGCGCGTACGACATCTACTACTCCATCCACTCGGCCGACTACGGCTGGCTTGGCTGGGCCAAGAACGGGGAGACCGCCGGTACGACCGGCCTTGGGAGGCGGTCTGAGGCCATAAAGGTCGTCCTGGTTAAGAAGGGTGAGAGCGCGCCAAGCTCGAGTGTTCCCGCCTGCGTCTCCATGCCTACGCTTTCGCTTTCGGCGGATCCGGAGGGGATGGGCTGGCAGCCTGCCGTTGGCAGCGGGTCCATTGCGGGCACCATTGGTAAGGGAATCTCCCTGCGCGCCATCAAGGCCTCCGTTAGTTCCGATATGTCCGGCGGAATTTCCTACTCCGCCCACGTCTCGAACGTTGGCTGGCAGTCCAGCGTCTCTGATGGCGCGGTTGCCGGCCTTGAGGGGTCGCAGAAGATTGAAGCGGTGAAGTTCTCCCTAACGGGGAACCTGAGCAACTACTTTGACATCTGGTATAGGGTCCACATCGCCGACTACGGCTGGCTTGGCTGGACCAAGAACGGCTCGGCTGCCGGCACCACAAAGCTGGGGCTGGGCGTCCAGGCTGTCCAGGTCACGATTCTCGCGAAGGGTTCTGCTGCCCCCGGCTCAACCAGTAACTCGTACTTTGAGCAGTATCGCTACATCGGATACCAGAACCCGTCTGGCTACCCGCAGCTGAGCTGCTTTAACGTGGTGCTTCCGAGCTATTGCCAGGCGCCGTTCAACTACGTGAGCCCGTCCAAGCTCTCCTACAACGCCACGCGCCAGCAGGCCGTGGACGCGTTCATCGCTCGTGCGTACGAGTACATTGGCACCCAGTTTAGGGAGCCGTGGTCCACGGCTCCCGGCAACGCGGTTGACTGCTCCGGCTTTGTCTTGCAGTGCTGTTATGCGGTGGGAATGGATCTTGGTTGGTACAACCCGTGGAACCACTACTACATTCCTTCGCAGACGTACAACTCCATGCGTTGGTATGAGAACAACACCTTCATGCCTATCAGCACGAGCAGCATCCAGAGGGGAGACTTGGTCTACTACCAGGGCCATGTGGCAATTTACTTGGGTAACGGCCAAATCATTGACTCTCGAATTGATGACTATGGCAACGGGGTTCGTGTTAGACCCCTCTACCACAGCGACAGCCATGGCAATTGGACGAGGCTGATTGGCGCAGCGAGGCCCATCGTGTAGGCGTTTGGGCTACATAACTCGCAGCGGCTCTGGCCGCTGATTTCGTGACGGGTTGCCTGGGTTTTCCGGCAACCCGTCATGCTGTTTGGGTCAACGCGGTCCTAACCACACGGACTCACGAATCCCGGTCCGGATCAAGGGCGCTCTGCGCAGCGTGTCTGAGTGGTAACCCTGCGTGGCACGCGTGGTTTTACATCCGTGGCGCGCGCGAAAGTTGGTGTAACGCCCGCCGCGACGGCGGGCCGGCCCTCGTCCTTGGCCTGAGGCCGTGTTCCGTATCCTATGCCGCCTCGAGCCTGTCCGCAAGCTCGAGGTGTGTTTGATAGCCTCCGATTTACGGGTTTGAGCGCGGAGGGTTTTCGGTTTTGAGCACGAAAAACTTTCGGGTCTGAGCACGGCCGCGCCGACCATCCCCATGTCGGCCCGTCCATCATGTCGTTGTCTCG
>CAVHKV010000249.1:0-2550 GCA_963636635.1 uncultured Bacteroidales bacterium | reverse complement strand
CCTACAACGAGTCCGCCTGCATTCTCAACACCGTTCGCAAGATTGAAGCGTGCGGCTACGACTATGTGGTGGTAAACGACGGCTCCACAGACAACACCCTCGCCATCTGCCGCGAGAACGGCCTGAACGTCCTCGACCTGCCCCAGAACTTGGGCATCGGTGGCGCCGTGCAGGCTGGCCACAAGTATGCCCAGCGCTTTGGCTACGACGTAGACATCCAGGTGGACGGCGACGGCCAGCACGACCCCACCTTCATCCCCAAGCTCGTCGAGCTCATCGAGGACGGCGCTGACCTGGCAATTGGCTCGCGCTTTGTGGAGCAGACCGACGGTTTCCAGTCCACCTTCATGCGTCGCGTTGGCATCAGGTGGCTCACGTTCTGGATTAGGCTCTTCACGGGCAGGTCGGTGACGGACCCCACCTCAGGCTTCAGGGCCAGCGGCCGCAGGGCAATCGACTTGTTCTGCCAAAACTACCCCGCCGACTACCCCGAGCCGGAGTCCATCGCGCTTGCCATGAAGCTTGGGCTCGATGTGCGCGAGGCCTCGGTTGAGATGCTGGAGCGCCAGGGCGGCAAGTCCTCCATCGGCGGGCTCTCGTCTGCCTACTACATGATCAAGGTGTCCCTCGCCATCTGGTTTGTTTGCTGGAGAAACAGGAAGGTGGCCTAGGATGGCTCCCATCATTCGAATCTGCGCGGGGCTCTTCCTCGTCGTCTTTCTCTATTACGTGGTCAAGCTCGTCCGCAAGGGCAGGCTCCGCCTGAGGTATTCGGCGCTTTGGCTCTTCCTCGGCGCGACAGCCCTCGTAGTCGACATCTTTCCCGCCATCCTGTACTGGGCGTCGGACCTCGTAGGCTTCTTCGCACCGTCTAACTTCATGCTGTGCGTCGCCGTTATGGTGCTGCTGACGATTTGCCTTTCGCTCTCGGTCTCCGTGAGTCGCTCCGTGAGCGCCGTGAAGAACCTCACCCAGCGCATCGCCATCCTCGAGAAGGAGATCGAACGCCTGCAGAAGTAGGACAGCGGAGCAGACGTTCATGCCTCCCCGCCACCTCGCTCATTGGCTCACAAACGACAAGCCGGGCCCAACCGTAGTATCGATTGGGCCCGGCCTCGTTTTAGCGGAGTGGCTTCTACAAGAGCGTTAATATAGCTCTCCCTGAGAACTCTGGGACTACCCCCGCTACATCCTTGCCATCTCCTCCGAGATGATCTGGCAGAGGTCCTCGGCCTGGGGCATCACGCCGCAGGTCTCAAAGAAACCGTGGTCGCAGCCGCCATAGCGTATGGCTCTCACGTCCACACCGGCCTGCCACAGCTTCTTGGCAAAGAGCTCGTCTTGGTAGCGCAGGTAGTCAAACTCACTCGAGACCACGAGCGTCCTTGGGAACATGTTGACGTCCTCGGCATAGAGGGCAGATATCCGCGGGTCAGAGAGCATGCCCTCGTCGCCGCTCACGTACAGCGTCGCCACCTCATCGTTGACGGTGCGGATGCGGTCGACCCTGCTTGTGGCCTCCGGCTCCTGGCCCTCAAGCATCGGATAGAGGTCGTAGGACCACTCGCTCGGCACCGGCCCGGCGTCCACGAGCGGATACATCTCAACGAGCAGCTTGATGCGTCCTTGCTGGCCGCGCAGGAGCACCACCGCATTGGAGAGGCTGCCGCCCGCGGAGTCCCCCGCAATGGCAATCTTGGTGGCATCAATCCCCAGGTCCTCGGCATGCTCAACGGCCCAGTCGTAGGCTGCCAAGCAATCCTCAAGACCGCCGGGGAACATGGTCTCGGGCGCAAGCCTGTACTCGGGATAGATGGCCACGCAGCCGGTTGTCTCGCAAATGTAGCGGATGTCGTTCTCGTACTGGCCGATGTTGCCCGCCGCAAAGCCGCCACCGTGGTTGAAGATCAACAGCGCAGATGGGGCCACATGGTCTGCTGGCGTGAAGACGTGAACGTTGAGGTCATGGTCTCCCAGGTTGAGGGAGACCTCGCTCCTAACAACATCCGAACCAAGGATCGTTCGCGTCTCTTTGTTCTTGGCCGTCCTGAACGCAAGGATTCCGCTCACAGGCTGCTCGCCGCCCTTGGCGGGGGCCTCCTTGGAAGCTGTCAGCTTTGCCCGGGCGCGCTCGAACACTCTGGGGTCGAGCACGTGCTCCCGGTCGTCCAGCGGGACAGGACGAACCTCAAGCTCAAACCCGTCCGCGTCGCGCATGGCCTTCGCCCTGGCGACAATGCTCGCAAGCTCCTCATTGGGATAGGCCCTAGGTTCGTTAGCCATCGTCTATCCAATCCCGAGCTCGTTGAGCTTTGCGTCGAGGCGGGCCATCTCTCCCGCCGTGAGCTCCCACTCAAACGTCTCGCAGTTCTGAGCGGCGTGGGCATCGCTGCGGACGCCAACGAGTGCGCAGGCCACGTAGTCCTTCTGCGTGCTCCAGTTGACGGCCACCTGGGCAACGGGCTTGTCGTGCGCCGCCGCAATCTCATCCATCACCGCAAGGAGCTCCTGAATCTTGGAGAACTTGGGCTCCTGGAAGTAGTCGTAGAA
>CAVHKV010000248.1:0-2578 GCA_963636635.1 uncultured Bacteroidales bacterium | reverse complement strand
GGTCAACAAGACGGGCGAGGTCATCGAGGGTGTAGGCACGAGACATGGGGCGCTCCTTTCGCGGGGTTTTCGCTGGCCGGGCATGAGTGGGCGGCCAAACCAAGGCCGACTATACGCGCCATTTTCCGAAGTGTAAATAAGTAATCAATATAAATAAGTAAATGTTCTACCGTTTACGTTTAGCGGTTAACTGCTACAGAAATTGTGCTTGAATGGTGGAGCATTGAGCTTAGGTAAGCGATATGTAAGTGACAAATTGACATATAGCGCATGTGACGGTCGCTCTAGAACGAAAGGCAGCAGATGAACATTCTTCTTGTTTCGCACGGCCAGCTTTGCCAGGGCATGAACGACGCCTTCCACATGTTCTCGCCTGCCGCGACCTGCGTCCACGCGGTAAGCCTCACCAACGATGGCGGCGTCGACGCCTTCCGCGCCGAACTTTCCGCCAAGCTCGAGGAGCTCCTGGCCGAGGGCGACGTCCTCATTTGCGCTGACCTCAAGGGCGGCACTCCCTACAACGAGTCCTACGCCCAGTTCCTCACCAATCCCGAGCACATCCGTCTCGCCGCGGGCATGAATCTTCCCATGCTCGTTGAGTCGGGCGCGCTCGCTTCTTTCGGCGGCGAGCTTGAGGCTGTCTACCAGGCCGCCCTCACCGCCGGCGCAGAAGGCGTCACGGGCACTGACCTGCCTGAAGATAGTTCTGACGACGACGAAGAAGATCTTTTCTAGAGAAGGAGCAGTCATGGCAATTACGCTTGCACGTATCGACGATCGTGTGGTCCACGGCCAGACGGTCACCCGCTGGGCTGCCAGCAAGCCCTGCAACGCCATCCTTGTCATCAGCGACGTTGTCGCCGCCGATGAGCTTCGCAAGAAGGTTCTGAAGGCCGCGGCCGGTTCCCTCAAGCTCGGCATCTACACCATCGAGCAAGGCGTCGGCGCTCTCGTGAAGGCCAAGGAGAGCCCCAAGAACTTCTTCATCATCGCCGACTCCGTTGAGGAGTTCGCCAAGCTCAAGAAGGCCGGCGGCGACTTCGGCAGCGTCCTGAACGTCGGCAACCTGAGCGGCACCCGCCCTGGCACTAAGAACCTGGGCAACGCCATCTGCCTCACCGCCGAGGACGTCGAGTGCTTTGATTACCTCGAGTCACAAGGCGTGAAGATCGAGTTCCAGATGACGCCCGAGAACGGCGTCAAGAGCTGGGCCGACTACAAGGCTAAGTACCAGTCTGCATAACGCGGCTGGTAGGGGATAGGAAAGAAGGAGAAGAATTATGAGCAGTTTGTTCTTCCCGGCACTGGCATGCGGAATCCTCTGCTACCTCGGTGCCATCGAGTGCGCCAACCCGCTTGGCACCACGGGCAGCTTCTACTGCCTCGGTCGCCCGCTGGTTGCCGGCCTCCTCGTCGGCCTCGTCTTTGGTGACGTGACGCAGGGCGTTCTCTGCGGCGTTGCCGTCCAGGCCGTCTTCATCGCCAACCTCTCTACGGGTGGCGCCACCAACTCCGAGATTACGTACGCCTCCTACGGTGGCATCGGCCTGGCCATGGCCACCACTAAGGACCCGGCCGTTGCCGTCACGCTCTCCGTGCTCATCGGCAACACCTTCGGCCTGCTGTTCTACAACCTGACCTGCGCCGTGTTCTCCGCCTTCAACCACAAGGCCGAGGAGGCCGCTGCCAACGGCGACACCAAGGGCATCACCACCTGGCACATCGTCGTCCCGCAGATCTGCACCTTCCTGATTCGTTGCGTCCCCGTCTTCCTCGCCATCTACGTTGGCCAGGGCTTCGTTGACGCCGCACTCGCCAGCGTTCCCGAGATCGTCACGCACACCATCTCCGTGCTCGGCGGCGTCCTGCCCGCCCTCGGCGTGGCCCTGCTGATGAACATCGTCATCAAGGAGAACATCCACATGATCTTCTTCCTGTTCGGCTTTGTTCTCCTCGCCTTCGCCGGCCTTGACACCATCCCGGTCGTCTTCATCGCTGCCGTCGTTTGCTACATCATCTACGTTGCCTCCGGCAAGGCTCCTGAGGCTGCCGCCCAGACCTCGAGCGACGAGGCCACCTACGAAGACGCCGACCTGTTCTAAGAGAGGAGAGACTAACAATGGCTGAAGAGACCAAGGCTGCTGAGAAGCACCTCACTAATCAAGACCTTAACAAGCTGTGGTATCGCTGGCAGGTGGGTTGGTTCTCCTCCCGCTCCTACGAGAAGCTTGAGTCCCACGGCTTTGCCTGGTCCTACGTTCCCTTTGCGGAGAAGTACTACAAGGACGATCCGGAGGGCAAGGCTCGCCTGCTTTCCCGTCACTCCGAGTTCTACAACACCGAGCCCCAGGTAGGCACCCTCATTAACGGTATCGTTGCCTCCCTCGAGGAGAACATCGCCTTTGGCGGCGACGTTCCCGAGGAGCTCCCGACCACCGTCAAGACGACCCTCATGGGCCCGATCGCCGGCATGGGCGACTCCATCATCCAGGGCATCATCGTCCCGACGCTGCTCTCCATCGGCATGAGCCTGTCCTCCACCGGCAGCCCCGCCGGTCCGCTGTTCTACATCGTGACC
>CAVHKV010000247.1:0-2581 GCA_963636635.1 uncultured Bacteroidales bacterium | reverse complement strand
GCGAAAGGCGAGGGGCGCATATGGCGAAGGTCACGTTGAAGGACATCGCGGCCGAGGTGGGGCTCTCCGTCACCTCGGTCTCGCTCGTGCTCAACAACCGCCCCTGCAAGATCAGCGAGGCAAGCCGCAAGCGCATCCTGGAGACGGCGCGGCGCAAGGGCTATGTGCCCAACCAGATCGCCCGCAGCCTGGTGATGCAGCACACCAACACCATCGGCCTCATCATCCCCAACATCGAGAGCCGCTTCTTTGCCTCGCTCGCCAAGAACATCGAGCTCAGGTGTCGTGACAGGGGTTACGCCCTCATCATCACCAACTCCGACGACAACCCCGAGAACGACGCCAAGCTCGTGCGACTGCTCATCAACCGAGGGGTGGACGGCCTGCTCATCGTCGTCTCGGACGAGTTCGCCACCGACAACCAGCTGCTCGCGGACCTCAGCCAGCTGCCTACGCCCTTCGTGATGGTGGACCGATTCATCGAGGGCCTCTTCTGCGACAAGGTGCGCTTCAACAACGAGATGGGCGGCTACCTGGCCACGCGCCACCTGCTGGAGCAGGGACATAGGCGCATCGCATGCATCGTCAACCCCAACTCCAACACCGGCCGCGAGCGCCTGGACGGCTACGCCCGCGCCATGGGCGAGGCGGGTCTGCCTATGAACCCGGACTATGTGCTGAGCAGCGAGTATTACATCGAGAGCGCCTTTGAGGCGGCGGGGCAGCTCATCAAGACCGACGCCACAGCCGTCTTTGCCAGCTCGGACAACATCGCGCTGGGGCTGCTCAAGCGCCTCTACGCCAACGACCTGCGCGTCCCGCGCGACCTCAGCGTGGTGAGCTACGACAACTCGGCCGCCGACGTCCTCTTTGAGCCGGCGCTCACCTCCATCGAGCAGAATGTCCCCGAGCTCACGCAGGCCACGCTCGAGCTGCTCTTCACGCGCATCGCCGAGTCCGAGACCGGCGAGCTCGGCGGTCCCGACGAGATAGTCCTCAACCCCAAGCTCGTCCTCAAGGACAGCGTCAGAGCGCTGTAGGGGAGTATTCTGCTGGGTTGGGACTGCGGTGTACCGGGCTAGTGCAGGCTTGCTGCGATTTCCGGTACTCGTCGCGTGACTCTGACCATGCCTCCGAGGCCAAGCCGCCCGCCCCGTAAGCTTGCGCACATGCGACCGCCTGCCCGCTCTCCGCAAATCGCCAGTCCTTTGCAAGCCGCGGGTAAGCCCGCCGCGCGGGCTGCTGGCGAGTCCCTAGTTAACTCGCCCCCAAACGTTCGTATTCCCTACCGCTCACGGCTAAAAACATACCGCTGGCGGAGTTAAACGCTTAGCGGGGCGGTAAGGAAACTGCTTTCGCGTGTGGGTAAAACGATTTACCCCTCTATACTCCGAGCCGGTCAGTCAAAGAGCGTGCCCATGGCGGGCATGGGGCCACGGGCGCGGAAGGGGCACAACCCGCGCCGTGAGGAACCCCGGCCAACCCAAGGCACGCAGGCGCCCCGGCAACGGGGCAAGCGACGCGCAACGAGGTTGCGCAGGAAGAGGAGAGGCACAATGGCACATCCCGTCATCGGCACCCCCTGGCAGAAGATCGAGGGCCCCGTCTCCGAGAAGGAGCTCGAGGGCGTCGACCTGTACTGGCGCGCGGCCAACTACCTGTCCGTCGGCCAGATCTACCTCCGCTCCAACCCGCTCATGCGCCCGGATTGGACCGACGAGAAGACCGGCGAGACCCGTGACTTCGGCCGTCCCGACGTCAAGCACCGCCTTGTTGGCCACTGGGGCACCACCCCTGGCGTGAACTTCCTGTTCGGCCACGTCAACCGCCTCATCGCCGACCACCAGCAGAACGCCGTCTTCCTCATGGGCCCCGGCCACGGCGGCCCGGCCGGCACCGCGCAGTCCCTGCTCGACGGCACCTACTACGACATCCGCCCCGACATCACCAATGACGAGGCCGGCCTGCAGAAGTTCTTCCGCCAGTTCTCCTACCCGGGCGGCATCCCCAGCCACTACGCCCCCGAGACCCCCGGCTCCATCCACGAGGGCGGCGAGCTGGGCTACACCCTGTCCCACGCCTACGGCGCCATCATGGACAACCCGAGCCTGCTGTGCGTCGCCGTGGTTGGCGACGGTGAGTCCGAGACCGGCCCGCTGGCCACCTCTTGGCAGTCCAACAAGCTCGTGAACCCCAAGACCGACGGCATCGTGCTGCCGATCCTGCACCTCAACGGCTACAAGATCGCCAACCCCACCATCCTCTCCCGCATCTCCGACGAGGAGCTCACCAGCTTCTTCGAGGGCATGGGCTACGACCCGCACTTCTTCGTGGCCGGCTTTGACAACGAGTCCCACGCCTCCATCCACGCCCGCTTCGCCGCCCTGCTCGAGGAAGTCTTCAACGACATCTGCGACATCAAGGCCAACGCCGAGGCCGGCGACGAGACCCGCCCGGTCTACCCGATGATCGTCTTCCGCACCCCCAAGGGCTGGACCTGCCCCAAGCACATCGACGGCAAGAAGACCGAGGGCTCCTGGCGTGCCCACCAGGTGCCGCTGGCTTCCGCCAAGGACACCCA
>CAVHKV010000246.1:0-2598 GCA_963636635.1 uncultured Bacteroidales bacterium | reverse complement strand
GTGTAGGGGGCATAGACGTAGCGGCGATTCGCGCAAGCGGCGTCGACCTGGAGCGTGGCCTTGCCGGCCGGGCTGGCGACGCCGGCTGCGGCGGCCTCGTCATCGTAGCCGCTGCGCTGCGTCGCCGAGACAAGCCCGCGCTGGACAAGCCAGGCGCCCATGCCCCGCCAATCGCCCTCGTACGCCGAGTGCGGAAGCGCGGACCAGGAGCCATCCTCAAACTCGGCGCCCACAAAGCCGCGCAGGTAGAGGTCGGTGGCCGTGGCGCCCGTGTAGGTGAGGCTAAGGCCGCTGCGGCCATCCTCGCCGTTCATGGACGCAGCCTGGGACAGGTCGCCTTCGGGAAGCGTGTCCGAGCCGTAGCGCAGCTGCGTGTAGGCGCCAACAGCCGCCGCGTGCAGGCCGTCCACGGCCGCCAGCGGCGAGTAGAGCGCACATGAGGCGCCGAAGGCAGCGGCACAGATGACCGCGCAGGTAGCGGCATTGGAGCCAAAGACGCGGACCGAACGGCTGAGATCGAGCAGGCGCGGCGTGCGGCAGCGGGCGACCCACGCGCCCACGCCAAGCAGGCAGCCCGCGCCGGCCACGTTTGCCCCAAGCCCCAGGCGCAGGCTCGCGGCACCGGCGCACACGGCCACCAGCAGGGTCAGCCCAGAGGCGCCCGCCGCAGTGACGATCCAGGCAAACGCGCCCGTAAACGCGCCAAGAAAGGCGCCGAACAAAGGCGAGGTCGTTATGGTTGCCGTGCCCGACACATAGGGAACGTAGGCGCCAAAGGCGTCGTCGAAGGCGCAGACCAGGCCATTCGCAAAGGCGAAGAGGCCCGAGCGCGCCGTGGGAACGAGCAGGGTAGCCGCAGACGCGGCGGCAAGCACGAGCAAGGCCGCAAAGGACGCGCGACGCCTCCCCTCGGCAGCTCCCGCGAGCGCAGATGCCGAGCCAAGGCAGACCGAAGCCGCAACGGCGCACACAAGCGCGGCCGCAAGCACGGCCACGTCCATGCACGAGGCGGCGAGCAACGGCAAGGCTGTGGCCAGCAGCGCCGGCGCAATCGAGGCGGCGCAGGCCAGCGTCGCAAAACCGCCGCCCTCGGCGCGCGCGTGGCGTAGCGTGCTGCCGCCAAGGACAACCGGACTTGCCGTGAGGATATGTTCGTTGCGCGCCGCCACTAGAGCTCCAACGCCTTGATGCGGCCAGGGACGTCCTCGACAAAGACGTGCGTGAGCGCACGGCCCGCGCTCTCGTCCGAGCCGGTGCGCATCTCGCGGCTCACGTGGATGACGCTCACGTCCTCGGGGGCGCCGAGCTTGTCGAACATCTCGTTGTTGACGAGGTCGGTGATGACGACCGTCTTGGTAATGCCGCGCTCGAGCCTATAGGCCGTCCACGACGCGCCGTCCCTCACGACCTTTTGCTGCAGGGGCGAGGCCAGCAGTGCGTCGAGCATCTCGTAGAAGTCCGTGAGGCTCTCCACGGGCAAGGTCTCCAGGCCCTCCTCCGTGGGGCGGACGACGACGTGCCCTTCTCCCGCGCGCAGAAGGCCCAGGCTCACCGAGGCAGTGAGGGCAAACTGCGCCGCAAGAACGCCTACCTGCGCCTGGTCGTCGCCCTCGACGGGATGGGCGCCGCACAGCAGGGCGATGTCGTAGTCACCCGGACGCGACGGCACGCGGACCACCAGCTCGCGCATGCGGGCGGATAGCTTCCAGTGGACGTCCTTGAGGGAGTCGCCCTGCTCAAAGCCGCGCATCTCAAAGACCTCGCTGCGGTCCTTGCCAGGCCTGTCGAGCTCATAGCTCGCGCCGGAGTCGTCGCGGTTGCCCGCAAGGCGCACGCTCAGCTCAAGGTCGCAAAGCGCCGGGTAAACGGTGTAACCGTCCTGCAACGCCGCGCCCGGCACGTCAAACTCGCACAGGCCCAGCATGTCACGGACGCGGGCGGAGGCAAGCGAGAGCCTCACCTGGCCGGGGCAGTCGGTGCGCAGGGGCAACTCAAAGCGCTCCTTCTCCCCCACCTCGGCCGCAAGGTGCACCGGCAGCTCGCGGCCTCCCCCGAGCAAAAGGTTCTCGGCAACAAAGCGCAGCTCGACATGAGAGCGCAGCAGGCGCGGACGGGTAAGCAGGATAACGAGGGAAAGCTCGTCCCCCACCGCGCAGCTCGGCTCGAGCGAAAAGTCCAGGCTCGTGCGAGCGGCCTGGACGCCTCCCGCGGCCACGCTCCCAAGCGGCAGGCACACGACGAGCACGAGCAAGCCGAAGGCCTCGGGCGAGTTCGTCGCCACAAAGGCCGCGAAGGCCACAAGCGCCGCAACGACGCATATGATCCGATTGCTCTTCATCCGTCTACCTGCGCTTTTCTGCGTTCTGCGCTAGGCGCGGCCGCGGGCCTGGCCCATGGAGGGCGCTTCCACCTCGGCCATGACGCGGGCGAGCACGTCGGCGGCGGTCACGTTCTCGATGCGGGCCTGCGGGCGCAGCACCAGGCGGTGGGCGCAGGTGCAGGTGAAGACCTCGCGCACGTCCTCGGGCACCACGAAGTTGCGCTCGCGGATAAGCGCGCAGGCGCTCGCCATGCGCGAGAGCGCGATGACGCCACGCG
>CAVHKV010000245.1:0-2619 GCA_963636635.1 uncultured Bacteroidales bacterium | reverse complement strand
GTATCCGTACGCTGGGTTCCGAAGGCGCCGGAAGGCTACGTTTGTGCAGTACGTAACTCCCTGATGTCTCCCTTGAATTGAGTCTTTGGCGCGGTTTCATAAAAGCCCAGGTAGACGGCTTATGAGATAGACACATCTGAACTTCCAGAACCAAACAACCCAGCGAGCGGATACGTTTACGCCATCCGTATGCGCTCGCTGGGTTCCGGAGGCCACGAGGAGCTACGCTTGCACCATCCGTATCCGTACGCAGGGCTCCCGAGGCCACGGGGAGCTACATTTGTGCAGCTCGTAGGGCGTTTCCACCTACCCGGCGGGTTATTGTCAAGTCTAGCCCGGCGCCCACTCGCGTTATATACTGCGGGGCACGTATTGACGGGAGGCTTTCAGCGGGAGGCGCTACGTGGAACTCAACCAGTTTTGGCTCACCAATCTGGCGCCCGCCTTCGGCCTGTGCTTCCTCTTCTTGCTGAACACCCGCAACCAGGTCCTCGACGCCCGTTCGCACGGCCTGTTCTACGCCGTCGTCTTCACCGAGGCCCTCGAACTGCTTGCCGGCGACGTCGAGGTCTGGCTGAGCACGCTCAGCTACTACTCCGTCTGGCGAGGCATCTGCAGCGGCATCGGCTACTTTGCGCGCCCGCTCATCCTCATGCTGCTCGTCCTCATGATGGCGCCCAAAAAGCGCACGCCGCTCCAGAACTTCTTGCTGTTCACGCCCAACACCATCAACTTCTTCGCGTCGTTTTCGGTGCTGTTCTGCAACGTCGTTTACTACTACGACGCCGCCAATATCTTCCACCGCGGCCCCTTGGGCTTCTTCCCCATGGTGATCGTGGCCGTCTACATGATCATCTTGGTCTCGGTGACGCGCCAGAAGGTCCTGGCCGACTACTTTGACTTTGGCCTCATGTTCCTCATCGTGGCCTACATCGCCGTCTCGCTCATCGCCGAGACGCTCTTTGACGTCGAGAACATCGGCCGCACGGCCATCGTCTACGGCACGCTGTTCTACTTCTACCTCTTCCAGACTGCCAGGCTCAAGCAGGCCGTCGCCGCCGAGCGCGCGGCCGACCGCGCCAACTCCGCCAAGTCCAACTTCCTGAGCCGCATGAGCCACGACATCCGCACGCCGCTCAACGGCATCATCGGCCTGCTCGAGATAAACAAGGTCCACTCCGACGACATTGAGCTCGTGCGCGAGAACCAAGAGAAGATGCGCGTCGCGGCCGACCACCTGCTGAGCCTCATCAACGACGTGCTCGAGATGAGCAAGCTCGAGGACGAGGAGATCGAGCTCGTGAACGAGCCCTGCGACCTCATGGAGAACTCGGCCACCATCTCCTCCATCATCCAGACCAGGATGGCCATCGAGGGACAGACCCACATCCTCGGCAAGCTCGAGGTCCCCGTGCGCTACGTGTACGCGAGCCCGCTGCACCTGCGCCAGGTCTTCCTCAACATCTATAGCAACTGCATCAAGTACAACAAGCCGGGCGGCAGCATCACCACCTCGACGGAGTGCCTGTTCCACGACTGCGAGCGCGTGGTGTATCGCTGGACCATCTCCGACACCGGTATCGGCATGAGCCCGGAGTACCTCGAGCGCATCTTTGAACCGTTCACCCAGGAGGACGACCGCACCTCGTCCCGCACGAGCTACCAGGGCACGGGCCTTGGCATGTCCATCGTGAAGAAGCTCCTTGACCGCATGGGCGGAACCATCGAGGTCAGCAGCGTGAAGGGCGAGGGGACCACCTTCGTCGTGACCATCCCCTTCGACATCGCGCCGACGCCGGAAGGCTCGGAGCTTGAGCAGAAGGTCGAGGCAAGCATCGAGGGCCTCACCATCCTGCTGGTGGAGGACAACGCCCTCAACACCGAGATTGCCCAGACGCTCATGGAAGACCAGGGCGCCACGGTGCTCACGGCCGCCGACGGCATGGCCGCCGTGGAAGCCTTTGAGGCGAGCGAGCCTGGCTCCATCGACGCCATCCTCATGGACGTGATGATGCCGGTGATGAACGGCCTGGACGCCACGCGCGCCATCCGTGGCCTTGCGCGCGCGGACGCCGCGAGCGTGCCCATCATTGCCACCACGGCCAATGCCTTCGCCGAGGACGCGCAGACCTGCCTCGATGCCGGCATGAACTCGCACCTGGCCAAGCCCCTCGACATCACCAAGCTCATCCAGACCGTCAGCTCCTGCGTGGCCGAGCGCAACGCGAACGCGGCGAAGTGCCGTGGGGACGTGGGCGAGTAGGGTATTTGCACTCGCGTGGGCTGCTGAGTGCACGAACGTAGGCTACTGGGGCTCCCGGAGCCCGTTACACGAATACGGATGGCGCAAGCGTAGCTCCCCGTGGCCTCGGGAGCCCTGCGTACGGATACGGATGACACAAACGTATTCGTACGCGGGGTCGGTCAGGTGCGAAAAGCGAGACGGAGCTATCTCATAAGCCGTCTACCTGGGCTTTTATGAAACCGCGTTAAGGCATCAATTCAAGGGAGACATCAGGGAGCTACGCACTGCACAAACGTAACTCCCTGATGGCGCTGGGGTCTACGTACTGCACAAACGTAGCCTTCCGGCGCCTTCGGAACCCAGCGTACGGATAC
>CAVHKV010000244.1:0-2634 GCA_963636635.1 uncultured Bacteroidales bacterium | reverse complement strand
CGCAGCAGCCTATGGCTTGAAGCCCCTAGGCGCAGTTGGGCGAGGACGTCTGAGAGGCGGGGTCCTTCCCCGCCGGGATTGGCAGGGCCAAGGGCCAATCTGTGCAATTCGCACATGGTTGGAAGTTCTTGTTGGCAGCTCGCCGACAGTCTGCTAAACTGCTCCCTTGCATCGGGTTGTGGCTCAGCTTGGTAGAGCACCGCGTTCGGGACGCGGGGGTCGCTGGTTCGAATCCAGTCAACCCGACCATTGCATCTGAGAGGCCAGGGATTCGTCCCTGGCCTTTTTGCATTCGCGCGCTTGCCATTTTGGAGTGATACGGCTCGGCGCAAGCAATCTACGTGGCCGAGGACCCTTTTCATGGTCGGAAACCTGTTAACTGAACGACTTTTCGACGCAATTTTGAGATAGGCGAAGTAGGCCCTTATTTAAAAGCGCAGGTAAAAGCGTAGTTAAACAATTGATGGTCCGTCATAGTGCCGGGTTGCTCGTGCAGTTAACGGGTTTCCGACCACGCAAACGGCTTTGTCTCACGTAGATCGCGTGCCGGGGGCGTTTGTTCGTATAATTTCCGCTATGGATGCTGCTGCGACAGATTCGTACCTCTGCGGGCTGCCTTGGTGGCGGCTGCGTCCCTGCGTGCGCGCCCTGTCGCTGATTGCCTGCGTAGTGCTTGCGTTTGCCCTTGCCGGCTGCGGCGGGGGAGGAGGCGGCGAGCAAACCTCGGGCGCGGCCTTCACGCCGGCGGCCTCCATCAATGACGCAACCTTTGACGAGGCGGCCGCCGAGGGCTCAAACGGCGCCCTCATCGACGTGAGCCACGTGAGCGAGGGCTATGTTGGCGCCAGCGGCCAGGCATCCTCGCGCCTCAAGCTGCTCGTCACGAGCGGCGAGGCCTCCTACAACTACGACGTCCCGCAGGACGGCACGCCCATCACGGCGCCGCTCACCTTTGGCGACGGCACCTACACCTTCCGCCTCATGCAGAACACCTCGGGCAGCAACTACGTGGAGCTCTATTCCACCACGGCAGACGTCTCGATTGCTAGCGAGTTCGAGCCTTACCTGCGTCCGAGCGTCATCTGCTCCTACGGCGAGCAAAGCGCCTGCGTGAGCAAGGCGCGCGAGCTCGTGGCAGACGCCTCAACCCAGGCAGACGCCCTCAAGGCCATCTGCGAGTGGGTTGTGCAGAACATCGCCTACGACGACGCCAAGGCTTCCGAGCTCGCCGACGCCACGGGCTACGTTTCCGACCCGGATTCCACGCTCGCGAGCGGTACGGGCATCTGCCTGGACTACGCCGCCCTTGGTGCGGCGATGCTGCGCAGCCAGAACATCCCCACCAAGATCGTGACGGGCTACGTCTCTCCGGGCGACATCTACCACGCCTGGATCATGGTCTACATCGACGGCACTTGGGTGAGCGCCCAGTTCAGCGTGAGCCAAAACACGTGGTCGCGCGTCGACCTCACCTTTGCCGCGGGCGGCTCCACGGAAAACGTGGGCGACGGGAAGGAGTACACCGACCGTTATGTCTACTAGCCGGGGATATTCGAACGGGCGGGCCCGTGCGCCGCGTTTGTGCAGCCGTTTGACGCGGCAAGCGTTGCGCCTGCGGGGCGAGGCGCCTGCCGCCCGTGCGGCCAAGGCGTTGCGGATCGCCCCTCGGCTTTGCCCTCGCGCATCGCTTGCGGGTGCGTTATGCGGGCGGGCCCGTGAGCTGCGTTTGCAGGGACATATGACGCGGCGGCCGTCGCCCCTGCGCCCCGAAGCGCCTGTCGTCTGCGCGGCCAAAGAGTTGCGGGCCGTCCCCCGGCTCTGCCCTCGCGCATCGCTTGCGGACACGGCATGCAGGCGGGCCTGGGCGCCCCCGGCTTTGCCCTCGTGCTCCGTTCGCGGGCATGGCGTGCGAGCGGGCCTGCGCGCCCCTTGTCCGATGCGTACCCCGGCTTTGCCCTCGCGCTCCGCTCGCGAGCGTGGTGTGCGGGCGGACCTGCGCGCCTTTCGTATAAGGAATGAAACAAGAGGAGGGGGCACAGCTTCCCTCTTTGTGCGAAACTATCAACCATCTAGGTTTGGGCAGGGAGAAGAACATGGCAGACAAGTTGTTGGAAAGCAGCGCCATCAGCGCCTTCTGCAGCAGCGTCGCGACGATGCTCGCGGCCGGCGTGCAGATGGACGAGGCCGTCCAGATGCTTTCCGAAAATCGTGAGCAGTCCCACTTCAAGAGCGTGTGCGACGGCGTGTACGCCAAGCTCATCGAGGGCATGGGGCTGGCCGACGCCATGGCTGCCACCGAGGCCTTCCCGGCCTACGCCGTCGAGATGGTGCGCGTGGGCGAGTCCGCGGGCCGCGCCGAGCGCGTGCTGCGCAGCCTCGGCCACTACTACGACTCCGAGGGCCAGACCTTCACCAAGCTGCAGAACTCCGTTGGCTACCCGGCCGCGCTGCTCTGCATCATGAGCGTTATCCTCGCCTTCACGGTGGTGGTGATTCTGCCCATCTTCACCAGCGCCTACGAGAACATCAGTGGCTCGCTCACGGCCGGTTCCTTCAGCATGGTGGGCGCCTCGGTCGTCATCGGTTGGGTGGCGCTCGCGGTGGTGCTCGTCGCCACCATCGTCGCCCTCACGG
>CAVHKV010000243.1:0-2635 GCA_963636635.1 uncultured Bacteroidales bacterium | reverse complement strand
ATGCGAGGCTTATCCCACACGCGAGGCAGGTTCGCCGCACCTGGAACCGCCATGCCACCGCACCATAAAAGGCCAGTTTCCGCGCATTGTTCCTCTAGCTCGGAGAAAGCAAGCCGGGCCTCGACCGCCCTACGGGATTCGCAGCAGACGACAGCGTAGACCTGGGCGCCAGGCTCGAGGCGGGACAGCGTGGTCGCGAGACTGTCCCCGGGTTAGCCCGCCAGGCCTTCATCAGAAGCGGGCTCGACGCCCCGCGCGGACTCAGGCACGAACTCCTCCGCAGCGTCGTCTCCAGAAGCGGCGGCAGGCGCTCGCCCCACGCCATGCGCGCGATCGCCCGCAACCCTGCCCTCGCCTGCCGTGGCCCCGTCCTCGGCATAAAAGCCCAGCACATAGGCATCGGCAGGGCCCGACGCGCCAAACTCAACCGGCTCGGCCACGCCGGAGAGGCGCTCATAGACGCCGCCCGCCTCGGAAAGGTCGTCCAAGAGCAGCTGGACCGCGCCGCGCCCGTAGCCACTCGCCAAGTTCACAAGCCCCACACGGGACGGGCGACAAAGGCGGTGGTCAGCGTCGAGCATACGAAGTCCTTACATCCGTCTGCGAATACGGGCCGTCCGGCACTCCCCCAACCCGGCGCCCATCCCTATAATTTGTAAGGTTGCCGAAAGGAGGGCGAGTTGCTGAACAGCGTCAAGAGATGGCTCAATCTGGGATTTGATGATACCCAGTGGCAGGTCTATAGCAAAAGCCCGCAGCACCTC
This sequence comes from uncultured Bacteroidales bacterium, assembly GCA_963636635.1. GTDB lineage: Bacteria > Actinomycetota > Coriobacteriia > Coriobacteriales > Atopobiaceae > Parolsenella. Next base: position 1,871 of record CAVHKV010000243.1, on the reverse strand, counting down.
AGCGACCTGGCGGCGCGCAACATCGCCGTCGTCGGTCCGGATTCGGCGTTCAGCATCCTCATCGCCATCGCCATCTTTACCGCCCACGACGCCTTCTTTGGGGCCAGCGTCTCCGACGCGGTCCCGCTCGCCATCGCCGTGGTCTCGTTTGGCCTCATTGCCCTCTTTGATGCGAGCAGCGTCGCCAAGGGCGACGAGCTGCGCACCTCATACCTGCTCACGGCCCTCTTCTCCACAACCTGGTACGCCCTCGCCATCTGGTTCGACGTCTTTATCCAACCAAGCGAGATGAGCGTCGTCACCGCGCTCGTTTTCGTCACCCTGCCCGTGGTCTTCGACGCCAGGCCCAAGGACGTCGTTGCCTCCACGGCCGTGGCCTACCTTTGCTTTGCCGCGGCCAACCTCGCCTTCGCAACCCACGGAGCGCCCACACCCGACCTTGCGAACGTGCTGGTGGCCGGCATCGTCGGCGTTCGTCTGAGCCAAAAGCGCACGAGCGGCGATGCCGCAAGCCTGCTCTACCTCGACATGTACAAGACCGCCACCAAGGCAACGCTGCTCGTAGGCCAGCTCGACCTTAGGAAGAACACCTTCGAGGCCATGCAGCTGCCCAGCTACGTAGAGCAGACCGTGGCTGGCTGCGAGACGGCCACCGAGGCGCTTGAGCTCGCAGGCCTCAAGTACCTCAGCCCCAACTTCTACGCACAGTATCGCGAGCTATTTGACCTCGAGGCGCTTTCGGACAAGCTCAGCGAGGAAGGCCGCGCCAACTTCGTGTACCAAAACCACCAGGGCCTTTGGCGCCAGCTCATCGTTACGGAGCAATCTCGCATAAACAACGAGGTAAACGCTGCGGTCGTAGTGATTCACGACATCGACTTCGTGAAACGCCAGGAGCTCGCCTACCAAGAGAAGCTGCGCGAGAAGGCGCTCGAGGCCCAGCGCGCCAGCGCCGCCAAGACCACCTTCCTGCGCCGCATGAGCCACGACGTCCGCACGCCCCTGAACGGCATCAAGGGCGTCATCGACATGGCCGACAGCTGCCCGGAGGACATCGAGCGCCAGGCCGAGCTGCGCGGCAAGGCCCGCGAGGCCACCGGCTACCTGCTGAGCCTCGTGAACAGCATCCTCGACCTCAACAAGCTCGAGAGCGGCGCCATCACCCTCGAACACAAGCCCTTCGACCTCATCGCCCTGCTCGACGAGGCCAACTCCATCACCGAAACGCAGGCGGTCGAGCGCGGCCTCGCCTTTGGCCTTGGCTCCACGAGGGACGACATCCGCCACACGCACCTTGTCGGCAGCCCGGTCCACCTGCAGCAGATTCTGCTCAACCTCGCCACGAACGCCGTCAAGTACAACCGGGAGGGCGGCAGCATCACCGTCTCGTGCCGCGAACTGAGCTGCGCGGACGGCTCTGCCGAGTTTGAGTTTGTCTGCGCCGACACGGGCATTGGCATGAGCGAGGAGTTCCAACGCCGCGCGTTTGAGCCGTTCACCCAGGAGGACAGCAAGCCGCACAGCTCGTTCTCGGGCGCGGGGCTGGGGCTTTCCATCGTCTATGAGATGGTGGAAAGCATGGGCGGCGCCATCACGCTCGAAAGCGAGCAGGGCAAGGGCAGCACCTTCACCGTGCGGCTTCCCTTTGTGGTCGACGCGAACCCGCCGCAGGCGCCCGAGCCCGAGGAGCTCGGCCATGCACTGGCCGGCAAACGAGCGCTGCTCGTCGAGGACAACGAGCTCAACCGCGAGATCGCCGAGTTTGCGCTGAACGGCCTTGGCATGAGCGTGGCCTGCGCCGCCAACGGGCAGGAGGCCATCGCGCGCTTTGCCGAGAGCGAGCCGGGCGAGTTTGACGTCGTGCTCATGGA
>CAVHKV010000242.1:0-2647 GCA_963636635.1 uncultured Bacteroidales bacterium | reverse complement strand
CCTCCCCGTAACAAACGGATGTTCGATTCGTGGTATGCTTGGTTTCCTTTTGGCGGGATTGGGGGTGGCGCGTGAACATTCAGGACCTGATTGACGAGGTGCTTGCGGAGATGGCGGTGCCGCGCACCCCCAAGCGGACCGTCCGCAACGACGGGGCGCGTGCCCGCACCAGTGGAGGGCGCGCCCGCACCGGCACGGGGCGCGTCTACACCGACGAGCCCATCGTCATGCGCGGCTCGCAGATGGCCAGCTACGTCCCGCCGCGCATTGAGCAGATGCGCGCGCTGGAGCATACGCCCGAGTCGCGCTCCAAGCCGGGGGCCTGGCTGTTCTACCAGCAGGCCAGGCTCATGGAGGACTACGAGGACAACGTTGCCTCCACCAGCTCGTACTGGCAGTACTTCCCAACCTACGTCACCATGAACAACCGCCAGCTGCGCAGCTACTTTAGCTGGCGAACCGACGTGCGCCACGAGCGACCCCACGAGCGGACGGCGCCCATTTCGTACGTCTTCGTCCACCTCTACGAGCTCATCTGCGGCGTTGGCGTCACGCTTGAGCCGCTCGGCCGCCCGCGTGAGGGCCTCACAGAGGTTGAGCAGGGCTTTTATGCCATCGAGCACTTTTGGCAGACCTACGACTCCACCTATCCTGACCTGGGGCGATATGCCAAGCGCTGGCTGAGGGACTACGTTGTGTACCACGGCCTGGATAGCGCGCTCTACGCCCCCTACCTGGATGACGGCTTCACCCAGGCCATCGTGGACTTTCAGGAGGGCCTGCGCGCCTGGAACGAGTACGAGGAGCGGCTCCCCAAGGTCAAGAAGACCGAGGTGAACGTGGCTGCCGGCGCGCCGCACCCCGGCGAGGGGCGCATGTTTGACTCGCTGGGCGCGCTCTCCAGCTACCGGCCGCGCGTGAGCCGCCTGTACCGGGACCGCCCGGAGACCTTCTCGCACGTGTGCTGCGCCGTGGTGGCAGACCTCGCCAGCCACTACGAGAAGCGCCGCAAGCTCGGGCTTGTCGAGACGCTCTTTGGCGACTGGTACGACATGCCCGTCACCATGTTCATGAACGCCGTCTTTTGGGACGAGAGCCGCCACGAGGACTGCACCTACGAGCTCTCGCCCCGCAACCTCTTTGTGTGCAAGAACGGCTATTGGGTCCACCGCACCTTCCACGGCACCACCACGCGCAGCGCCGAGCTGGGGCGCATCCTGCGCGTGTGCGACCAGCGCCTGCGCGAGGCCATTGGCTACAAGCACAAGCTGACGGAGAAGGACGCGCCCAAGTACGTGGACAAGTTCGTCTCCGCGCGCATCGCCGAGCGCCTGGCCTGGGAGCGGGAGCAGGAGAGGCGTGCCATCCACGTGGACCTCTCGCAGCTCGCGGGCATCCGCGCCGCCGCCAGCGCCACGCGTGAGTCGCTGCTGCTGGACGAGGAGCGGGAGGAGGCTTCCGAGCCAACGCTCTTTGACGCCGTGACCGTTGAAGCGACTCCGGAACCCGTTGTGGAGACGACACCCGATGCGGCACCTTCGCCTGTGGCTTCACCGCTCGGCCTCACGAGCGAGGAGCTCGCCCTGCTCGAGGCCCTGCTCGACCATCAGACCCCGCAGGCCGGCGCCTCGCTGGACATGCTGGTGGACAGCGTGAACGAGAAGCTCTTTGACCTGCTTGGCGACACGGCGCTGGAGTTCGACTTAATGTCCGGCATGCCCTCTATCATCGAGGACTACGAGCAAGACGTAAGAGAGGCCATTGCCCATGAGTAACGAAGGCAACCCCACCGGCGCCAACCCGCGCGTGCCCAAGCGCATCGCCGCCGTCATCATCAACTCGCTCAAGGGCGGCGTGGTGCCGCGCATCGGCCTGCCCTACGTCACCGTTGGCCGCGAGACCGAGATTCGCGCCCTGCTGCACGACCTGGACCTCATCGCCAGCGGTGGCGCGAGCTTCCGCTTCCTCGTGGGCCGCTACGGCGCGGGCAAGAGCTTCTTGCTGCAGACCATCCGCACGCACGCCATGGGCAAGGGCTTTGTGGTGGCGGACGCGGACCTCTCGCCCGAGCGCCGCCTGCAGGGCAACCAGGGCCAGGGCCTGGCCACCTACCGCGAGCTCATTCGCAACCTCTCCACCAAGACCCGCCCCGAGGGCGGCGCCCTGCAGCTCGTGCTGGACCGCTGGGTGGCCAACGTCCAGGCAGACCCGCAGGGCGCGGATGCCGCGCTTGCCGCCGCCATGGCCCCGCTTGAGGAGATGGTCCACGGCTTTGACTTCGCCCGCGTGCTGCGCGCCTACTACGTTGCCAGCGTGGAGGGCGACGACGAGCGCAAGGCCGCCGTGCTGCGCTGGCTGCGTGGCGAGTACCGCACCAAGACCGAGGCCCGCGGCGAGCTGGGCGTTGCCTGCTGCATCGGGGACGATGACTGGTATGACTACCTCAAGCTGCTGGCCCAGTTTTTGGTGGGGGCGGGCTACGCCGGCATGCTCGTGCTCATTGACGAGCTGGTGAACCTGTACAAGATCCCCAACGCCATCACGCGCCAGTACAACTACGAGAAGATCCTCACCATGTACAACGACACGCTCCAGGGCAAGGCGCACCACCTGGGCATCATCATGGGCGGCACGCCGCAGTCCATCG
>CAVHKV010000241.1:0-2661 GCA_963636635.1 uncultured Bacteroidales bacterium | reverse complement strand
CGTCGCAACGCCGTCGCGATCGAATCAGCCTTTGAAGCAGTTTATTCCAGCGGGGGACTTCAGAATTGCCCCACACCCAACCAAGCGGCGAACGGATACCCGGCCGAAACCCACGGCCTCGCGCGAACGGCGCATCGTTGCCACGATGGCAAACGAGCCGCCAGACCAAGCCGCAAGCCGCTGTCCTAACGTTAGGCGCCAAGACGAAACCCCGAATCGTCCGAATCGTATTCGTACGATTCCAGCTTTCGTCTTCAAATCCCAGTACGATTCACGCTCCCGTCCCGACGCTGCTGCTCATCGCAAGGCGAGGCAGCGGCCAAGCGGTCTCAGGCTACGGAGACGAGGCGGTTTGCGGGCTCGAAGAGTGTCTCGATGGGGCAGCCGAGGGTGCGGGCGAGGGCTCGCACGGCGCTGAACTGGGCTTTATTGATGTCTTTGTTGCGCTGCTCGTACATCTGAATGGAGCGAAGCGACACACCGCTGCGGTAGGCAAGCTCGCGTTGGCTAAGGCCGGCGGCCCTGCGAAGGCGCGCCAGCTGCGTTTGTGGCGGCGCGGCGGCAATCCTGCGGGTAACTTCGTGGACGAACCGCTCTTCCGAGGCCTCGTGCCAGGGATGGTAGCTTGCGACCATCTGCTCGAAGGGCATGGCGTCAAAGAGCTGAACAAAGCTGAGGTCAAGCGCCCATTGGGCGTAGGCGGCCACCCAACCGGCCCAGTATTCGGCCGTCTTGCCCGCGCGGTAGGTGGGGATGACGAGCGCGGCGTCTGTGTATCCGAGCTCATAGTTCAGCTCGGCAAAGAGCTCAAAGCCCGATTTGCCCTGCGTGGCCCATGGCGCGCCCGCCTCAAAGGCGCGGGCCAGCCGGCTCATCTCAAAGAGGTCGGCGACCTCGTCCGCCTCGGCCCCGTAATCATTGACGGCATAGTCGAAGAACTCCGCGAGCGAAGCCATCGCTCCCTCGAGGTAGTCGAAGGGGTAGGCGCCGCGAGCGTTCGCCTTATCTGAGCCTTGGGTCATCGTTCTTCATCTCCTGGGCGAGGATGTCTCTGAGGTAGATTCCCTGCAGGTCGAGGGGTTGCTGCAGGCGTTTGTAATCGCTCCTCGCCTTGCCGTCGCGCTCAAGACGTTTGGCAGCAAAGATGTTGGTGTCAACCTCAACGGCCTCAATGAGCTCGAGGCGTTCAAAGGCGGATGGGCTCTTCACCATCACCTGGATTCCAAGGTCGCCGAGCTTCATGGCGTGGCCCAGCTGGGCCACTGAGATTTGGTTGTTGATGAACGCGCGGGCAAAGCTGAAGTAGGAGTCATCAGCCCGCCAGCCTCGGACAAGGTCGTAGGGCGCGGTGTCTACCAGAAAGTTCTCCCGTACGTAGACGGAGCCCTCATAGGCGATGGGCGTTCCGGGCTGGAAGACTCGGTTCTCGAGTAGGACGGCCAGCCAGTTGAGGATGGTGTAGCGCTCATCAGAGAGGTCGAGTAGGGAAAGGCCATCCTCGTCTAGCTCGTAGTGGTTGGCGAATGCGGCCATGCCCGGCTCCCGCGCGGCCCATTCGCAAGCAAGCTCCTTATGAGGCGTGCAATAGAAGCCGGCACCATAGTCATTCCAAGGCCGGCATAGCTCGAGCTTGGGCTTCCGAACAACCTGCGATGAACCATGCCATAGTTCCATGCTGCCTCCTGCTGCTATCACTGTAGTGATAGTTTACAGCAAGGCAGACCATTCACAACGAGTCGCGCACCAACTGGCAAGCCGATGCTCCATCGCCACATGCCAAGACGAAACCCCGAATCGTCCGAATCGTATTCGTACGATTCCGGCTTTCGTCCTGAAATCTCAGTACGATTCGCGCTTTCGTCCCGTTGCCGCTGCTCATCGCAAGGCGAGGCGGCGGCCGAGCCACCAAATACGAGAGGCCCTAGGCCACGGAGACGAGGCGGCGGCTACGCGCGCGCAGCTCGTATTTGCCTGTGGGCTTGCGTTTCGCCAGTTGGCTACGTACGTGCAATTCGTAGCCGTACGCGGGGTATCGGGGCCTTCACTTGGCTACGCGTGCGTAATTCGTAGACTCTCGTGGGGTCAAGCTTGGAAGGTTGCTCGGTCATTTAGATAAAACCGCAGGTAAACGAGCTGCATGAAATCCAACTTGGTAGACTGGAAGGCTCGGAACCCTGCAGCTGACTACGCTTGCGTAAGCAGTATCCGACCGTGGCGTCACGAACCCATCACACGGCTACGTTTGTGCAGGCGGTAACCATCCGTGGGGTCGCTAGTCCGCCGTACGCTTACGTTTGGGTGATCCGTATGCGCTCGGCGGTTTCCTTGTTTGGAAGCTGGCTACGCTTGTGCAATCGGTATCCAACTGCGGGGTTCTGGGCCGTCAAGTGGCTACGTTTGTGCAGCCGGTATCTGGCTGTAGGGTCGCCATCCGCTATTCGCCTACGCGCGCCGTCCGTATCTGCTTGTGAGCCCTGGCCTTCCGGGTAGAATCGTCTGCGTTGAATGCGCGCGAGAGGGGAGGGGAGCATGAGCGAGTCTACGTTGGGAAATCAGGCCGGGACGGCTGCTGATGCCGTCGCAGCCGCTACCGCCGCTGCCGGCGCTAACGCCGCCGAGGCCGCCGCTACAGCTGCCGATGCCGCCGATACCGCCGCCGTT
>CAVHKV010000240.1:0-2678 GCA_963636635.1 uncultured Bacteroidales bacterium | reverse complement strand
CATGTCGCGGACGGACTTGGTCCAGCCGGCCACGGTGACGCTCTGGCCGCCGAGGCTCTCGGACTCGCGGTAGAGCTGGGCAATCTTGGTGCGTTGCATCTAGTTCTCCTGTTCGGTCGGGCGCAGCTGGGGCAAGAACCTCAGGATGCACCAAATAAACGCGCAAAGGGCAATGCCGCCGCCAACAAAGCCGACGTAGCCAAGGCCGGGCCCGTCAACGACGCGGCCGCCAATGAAGGAGCCAAAGCCGATGCCGAGGTTGTAGATGGCCGAGTAGATGGACATGGCCACGGCCGACTCGTCCCTGCTGGTGACGCCGATGAGCTCGTCTTGGCAGGCGACGGTGAAGGTGGTGGCGGTGACGCCCCAGAGCACGCAGACAAAGAATACCCCAGCGGCCGTGCCGCTCAGCGGGGCGAGCAGGAGCAGCGCCGCCGGGATGCCGGCAAACGAGACGGCGAGGAAGGGCTTGCGGTGCTGCTTGTAGAGGCGCGTGAACAGGCGGCTGCCCACGAGGCCGGAGAGGCCAAAGACCATGAGGGCGGCGGTGATGATCTCGTTCTTGAGGCCCGCCACCTGGGCGAGGAAGGGCTCGATGTAGGAGTAGCCAACAAAGTAGCCGGTCACGAGCAGGGCAAGCATGACGTAGATGGCCGCGAGCGTGCGGTTCTTGGCAAGGCCGCCGAGCTGGGCGGGGGAGAACTTCTCGCCGGTCTCGATCTTGGGGAAGACCAGGCCGAGCAGCACCACGCCGAGCGCGGTGAGCACCGTCATGCCGGCGAAGGTGAGGCGCCAGCCAACCAACAGGCCGATGGTGCGGCCGATGGGCAGGCCGAGCACCGAGGCGATGCAGGTGCCCGCGGCCACCATGCCGATGGCGGCCGGACCGCTCTCCTCGCCCACCACGCGCACGGCGAAGGGCGAGGCCACGGACCAGAAGATGGCGTGGGCGGAGGCCACGATGAGCCTTGCGGCCACGAGCAGCTCGAAGGTGGGGGCCACGGCGGTGAGGAGCTGGCCCACGCCAAAGAGCGTGACCACGGCCATGATGAGGCGGCGCGGGCTCACGCGCGAGGCGGCGATCATGAGCGGCACGGAGAGGATCATGACGCCCCAGGCATAGGCCGAGATCATGATGCCGCAGGTAGACTCCGAGATGGAGAAGCTGCTCGCGATGCCGCTGAGCAGGCCGATGGGCATGAACTCGGAGCAGTTGAAGATAAAGCCCGAGATGGTGAGCGCAAGCACGGGTAGAAGCTGCTCTTTGGGGATGCGCGTCTTTTGCTGTGCCATGGTGCTCCTATCCGCAATAGCGCTCGAAGAAGCCGAGCGCGTTCTCGTAGCAAAGCTTCTTTGCGAGCCCTTGGCCAAAACGGGCCGTGAGGTAGTCCTGGAAGGCCGGGGCCTTGTCGGCGCCGTCGAGCACGGCGGGAGTGGCGCAGCCGTCCATGTCGCTGCCGAGCGCCACGACGTCCTCGCCGCCCAGCTCGAGCCAGTGCTCCACGTGGGCGCAAATCTCGTCATAGGTGATGGCGGCGCCGCGCTCGTCGCGGGCGTCGTCCACCAAGAAGTAGGTGCAGTAGTTGAGGCCCACGACGCCGCCGCGGTCGCGAATCTCGCAGAACTGCTCGTCGGTGAGGTTGCGCTTGTGGCCGCAGACGGCGCGGGAGTTGGAGTGGCTGGCCACGAGCGGCTCGTCGGTGGCGCGTGCCACCTCGGAGAAGCACTCGTCGTTGAGGTGGGAGACGTCCACGGCTACGCTCAGGCGGCTCATCTCGCGCAGGACGTCGCGGCCGGCCTGGGTGAGGCCCTCGTGGGTGTCGTGGCCGCTGGCGAGCGGTCCCGCGGCGTTCCAGCTGAGAGAGACCATGAGCAGGCCGTTGTTTGCGTAGTCCTCCACCAGGCCGAGGTCGGCGGCGAACATGCGGGCGTTCTCGATGGTGTGGATGGCGGCCACGTGGGGGCCGGCCTCGCCTTCGAGGACGGGACGAATCTCGTGGGCGTAGTCGATGGTGGTGGCCACCTCGGGCGAGAGGGACACCTGCTCGGCGAGGTTGTGCATGACTCGCGAGTGGAAGTCCACGGCCTGCTCGGGGCTGAGCTCGTCGGGCACGAAGCAGGCGAAGCACTGGGCCCACGGCGTGCTGCCGATCTTCTCGAGCGAGATGTGGCCGTGGCTCTGGGCCAGGGTGCAGGGATCGGTGGGGTCGTATTCGGACATGCAGAAGCTCATGCCCTCGACCTCGTTGTATGTGGTGGGAAGCGCGCGACGGACGAGCTTGTCCGCCGTGTCGCAGTGCATGTCAAAGACGGGGTAGGCCATGGCAACTCCTCTGCGCGCGGGGGCGCGCACCTTGCAGTTATTTACCTAGTACAGCCTACTACTGCCGCCCCAACGCAACCCGCGAGACCCGCCGCGATTGGAGGCTGGGTATCTGCATAAAGGCGAGTTGGGAGGCGGCGGGGCGCTCGTATTTTGCCTCAAGCGTTGCCGTCGGCCCATCGCATATCGCCCAAGCATTGCCGCCGACACACCACATATTGCCCGGGCGTTGCCGCCGACGCGTCGCGTATTGCCTAAGCGGGCTTGCCGTTATGCGAAAGAACTAGGGGACGCGGGACTCGCGCGTATCACATAAACAAAGGGCCCGAGAACGCGTTCGTTCTCGGGCCCTTGC
>CAVHKV010000239.1:0-2684 GCA_963636635.1 uncultured Bacteroidales bacterium | reverse complement strand
GGCCGGCATGGTGGACTTCGACAAGGCCGCCGACGTCTCGGGCAACCCCGAAAACCCCTCCTGCCTGAGCTTCACTTCGGCTGGCACCTACACCTACACCGTGCGCGAGACCACCGGCTATACGAGGGACTCTTCCATCGAGTACTCCACCGAGGTCGTTAAGTTCGTCACCACCATCGGCCTGAACTCCGACGGCTCGCTCTATGAGCAGGAGAGCCACTACGTGAAGTACGCCAACGCCGCCGACGCGGCCGCGGGCGTGAACGGCACGACCTACGCCTCCAGCGAGCACCCCACCATCACCAACAAGGTGAAGACGCTGAGCCTCGCCCTCACCAAGACCGACTCCGAGACCGGCGTGGGCCTTGAGGGCGCCGTCTACGGCCTCTACCGCGTGGACGAGAGCGTTGAGGGCGGCGCCGTCCAGGTGATGACCGCCACGAGCGACGCCAACGGCCTCATGGTCTTCACGGCCACCGACGCCTCTGCCATCACCACGGGCCAGAGCTACTACTTCCAGGAGGTCAGCGCGCCTGAGGGCTACACGGTCTCCGAGAACCGCACGGCCATCTTCCAGATCGTGCAGAACGCCGACGGCACCTACTCCATCGTCTCCGAGGACGACGCGGCCGCCCTTTCTGACGAGGGCGAGGGTGCGGCCACCGGTCACAGCGGCAGCACGCTCGACCCCATCGTGTACGGCAAGGGCGTGAGCGACTCGCAGGTGCAGGTGACCATCACCAAGGTTGCCTCCGACGGCTCTGCCCTCACGGGCGCCGAGCTCGCCGTGCGTGACGAGGATGGCAACGACGCGGCCAGCTGGACCACCGACGGCGCCGGCTACGTGGTGAAGGGCCTCACCTCTGGCAAGAAGTACGTCCTGTACGAGAAGACCGCTCCCGAGGGCTACTCCAAGGCCGCCGAGGTCACCTTCACGGTGGACGAGTACGGCAAGGTCAGCATCGAGGACGGCTCCAAGTCTGGCGACCTCACCAACGCCTACTCCGATGGCTCCGAGCTGAGCCTCGTTGACTACAAGCTCGACGTCAACGAGTCCACGGTCGTGAAGGTTCGCGAGGAGGGCAAGCCCTCCGGCAAGGGCGGCAACAAGAACGGCAGGCTTCCCCAGACCGGCGAGCTTGCCACCTGTGCCGGCATCATCCTCGCCGCCGGCGCCTGCCTGGTGGCAGGCGGCCTGGCCCGCAAGGCCCGCCGCAAGATGTAACTCGCGCTACGGCAAAACTGCCGGCGGCTGAGCGCGGAAAGCGAGCGGCTGCTGGTTGGCAACAGAACTAGAAGAAGGACGGACGCCACGGGGCATCCGTCCTTCTTTCGTTTTGGGTTATAGCCGGTGCTGAGCGGTCTCATGGCGCCGTGCCGGCACTGCGTCTTGTGGCTGGTGCTGAGTCCAGATGCATCGCCTTATGCGGGGGCATCGTTGAACGGTCGTACCTTCGCGTCCTCTCGCTGGGGTCACTACTCGTCGTGCCAGAGGATCTTCTCGTCTATGTATTCCAGCAGGTGGGGAACGCGGATGCAGACGAGGCCGTAGCCTGCTGGCTTAATCACGCGCTCGCGAATGAGGCTCGCGCGGTACTTGCTCGCCCAGGCGCTGGTGCGGTCGCAGCGCTCGGCAATGTCCGAGAGGCGCGAGGGTTTGCCGCCGTCGTCCACCATCGCCTCCACAAAGAGCCTCTGCGGGCTCCTGAGCCCGTAGTAGGTCGGCGCGCAGACGGCGTCGTAGAAGGCAATCATGGCGTCAGCTCTGCCGGCCTCGATGTCCTCGCGCTCAATCACGTCGGAACCGCGACGGTCTGCCGAGCGCCACATGTAGTAGCCAACGAGCTGGATGAGGTAGGGGTGCCCCTCGGAGCGCTCTGCCGCCTCCATGGCGCAAGTCTCGCTGATGGACTTGCCGGCCTGCGCCACGGCCTGCACGTAGGAGTCTCGCACGTCGGGCAGGTGGACCCCCGCGAGCGTCTCCCTCTGCGCGCGGCGCAGGAAGGTGAGGACGCGGTTGTCCAGCAAATCGTCCACCGAGGAGGGGAGCGCGGCAAACACCATCGCGATGCCACGGCGCTCGGTGTCCGGCACGTCTTCCATGTCCTGGTCTGCGATGACGTGCTGCAGCGTCGTGGCAAGGGTGACCATGTCGTCTTCTGCGGCGGCCTGCGTCTCGTCGATGGTGAAGACGATGCCGCGGCCGGGTTCGAGCTTGGAGAGGCGCTCGTTGATGGCATGTCGCAGCGTGAGGGCGCGGGCCTCGGGGGCGGCCAGGGAGATGCTGCCGAGGCTTGCGCTCACAAGTCCGGGAATGCCGATGGAGGGCTTGATGCCCGCGGTCTCGAGCCTGGCCTTCTTGGGGGAGAGCGCCTCGAGCAGGCGGTCGCACATGCCGGCGCTCGCGGTCTCGGGATAGACCTCCCAGCCGCGCGCCACCGCGGCGCGGCGCAGCTCGCCGAGCATGACCGTCTTGCCAAAGCCCCTGTTGCCGCTGATGAGCATGAGCCTGCCAGGCGCGCCGGCGCCGTTCTCCAACCCCTCAACAAAGTCATCCAGGACGTCCTGACGCCCAACAAGCACCGGCGGCATCTTCCCCGCCGTAGGCTTAAACGGATTCGGCCGCATACCATCTCCCAACCTCTACCAACTTATACCAAACTATACCAAATGAAGCCGGACGG
>CAVHKV010000238.1:0-2714 GCA_963636635.1 uncultured Bacteroidales bacterium | reverse complement strand
CCAAGCAGGCCGCCGAGGAGCTGGCCGCGGCGCTGGAGAAGCGCGGCAACAAGGTGTCGCTCTTCGACCTCGCGCGCGACGACATGGCCGAGGCCGTGGAGGATGCCTTCCGCTACGACCGTCTGGTGCTCGCGAGTATCACCTATGCGGGCGACGTCTTCCCGTTCATGAGCACGTTCATCCACACGCTCGCCGAGCACGACTACCAGAACCGCACCGTCGCGCTTGTGGAGTCGGGCACTTGGGCACCCATGGCCGCCAAGGTCATGCGCGGCAAGCTCGAGGGGTTCAAGGACATCCGCCTGGCCGAGAACGTCGTGACCGTCCGCGGTGCCGTGGACGACGCCGCCCGCGCCCAGATCGAGGCGCTCGCCGACGAGCTCAGCAAGTAAGGTGAGCTGAGTTGTCGCAACGTTGCGGGCATAGCCGGAAGCTCTAGACTGCCCTTGAAGCGATGCGCCCTCCATTTCTCGAAAATGAGAGATGGAGGGCGCTTTTGTGTGCTGCAGAGTTTTGGACGGGGCGTGGCGGTGCGAGCGGGGTGCGCCGCGGCGAGCGAGCGCCTGCTATTGCGGATGAGGCGCGATGCTTCTCGCCGCACGACGTTTGGCATCGTGTGGTTGCGTGGTCGAGCGAACGATTTTCGTTGCGCAAGGCCTCTGAACTTGCGTGATTCCTGCAGGCAGGTGGGACGCTCACATTCTGATGCTCCAAGCGCCGGTGGAGCGCCCCTCGCTCAAAGATCCAGCTGCTACCGGTGGCCGCGGTTGGCACCCTGGCGGCCCTGGGCGGCGCGGTTGCGCGCGGCGGCGTTCTGCGCGCGGCTCATGCCCTTCTGCGGGGCGCCGTACTTGCTGGAGCCACCGCCTTTGCCGCCGTGCTCGCGCTTGAAGCGGTTGTCGTCGTGCGGGCGCCCGTGCCCCGCGCCGCCGTTCGAGCCCTTGCGCGCGCCCTTGGCGTAGCCCTGGCTGCTGCGGGCGCCGCTCTCCTCCGCACCTACCTGCGGCCGCTTGCCCCGGGTGGGTTGCCCGCCGCCGCGCGCACCGCCCTCGCTCTGCTTGGGCGGAACCGGACGGATCAGGCATTTGGGGCCGTAGCCGATGAGGTCGCGCCGGCCCGCGCTCTCCAGCGCCTCGCGCACGAGCCTGTAGTTCTCGGGCTTGCGGTACTGGATGAGCGCGCGCTGCATGGCCTTCTCGTGCGGGTCGTGCGCCACGTAGATGGGCTTCATCGTGCGCGGGTCCACACCGGTGTAGTACATGCACGTGCTCATGGTCGAGGGCGTGGGGTAGAAGTCCTGCACCTGCTCGGGCATGTAGCCCATGTCGCGCACGGCCTCCGCCAGCTCGATGGCCTCCTTCATGGTGGAGCCCGGGTGGCTCGAGATCAAATAGGGCACCACGAACTGGTTGAGGTCGTACTTGCGGTTGATCTCGTCAAAGCGGCGGCAGAACGCGTCGTAGACCGCGCGGCTCGGCTTGCCCATCACCGAGAGCACGGCGTCGCTCACGTGCTCGGGCGCCACGCGCAGCTGGCCCGACACGTGGTACTGCAAGAGCTCGAGCAAAAACTCGTCCGAGGCGTCGGCCATGGTGTAGTCGAACCGGATGCCGCTGCGCACAAAGACCTTCTTGACGCCCGGCAGCGCGCGCAGGTCGCGCAAGAGCTGCGTGTAACCGCTCTCGTCCACCACCATGTTGCGGCAGACGCTCGGCCACAGGCAGCGCTTGTTCTTGCACACGCCGTGCTTGAGCTGCTTGTCGCAGGCCGGCCGGCTGAAGTTCGCCGTGGGGCCGCCCACATCGTTGATGTAGCCCTTGAAGTCGGGGTCGTGCGTGAGCATCTCGGCCTCGCGCATGATGGAGTCGTGGCTGCGCATCTGCAGCACGCGCCCCTGGTGGAACGTGAGCGCGCAGAACGAGCACTCGCCAAAGCAGCCGCGGTTGGAGCTGATGGAGAACTTGATTTCGGAGAACGCCGGCACGCCGCCCACCGCGTCGTAGTCGGGGTGCCAGGCGCGCGCGTAGGGGAGCTCCGCCACGGCGTCGAGCTCCTCGGTGGTGAGCACCGAGCTCGGCGGGTTCTGCACCACAAAGACGCCGTTGGGGTAGGGCTCAACCAGGCGCTGGCCCGTGATGGGGTCCATGTTCTGCTGCTGCACGTTGAACGAGCGCGCGTAGGCGAGCCGGTCCTCCTCGAGCTCGTCCCACGAGGGGAGGAGCCTGTAGTCGTAGACCTCCTCGAGCGCGCCCGTGCGGTAGACGGTTCCGTTCACGTAGGTGATCTGCTCCACGGGCAGGCCCGCGTCGAGCGCGTCGGCGATCTCGATGACGGCGTGCTCGCCCATGCCGTAGATGAGGATGTCGGCGCCGGCGTCGAGCAGCACCGAGCGCTTGAGCTTGTCTTGCCAGTAGTCGTAGTGGGCGAGGCGGCGCAGGCTCGCCTCGATGCCGCCCAGGATGATGGGCGCGTTCTTGTACGTGCGGCGGATGAGGTTGCCGTAGACCGTGACGGCGCGGTTGGGGCGCGCGCCGGCCTCGCCGCCCGGGGTGTAGGCGTCGGTGCGGCGCCGGTGCTTGGTCACCGAGTAGTGGTTGACCATGGAGTCCATGTTGCCGGCCGAGACGAGGAACCCCAGACGCGGCTCGCCAAAGATGGTGACGCTCGCCGGGTCCTTCCAGTCGGGTTGGCAGATGATGCCCACCTTGTAGCCG
>CAVHKV010000237.1:0-2756 GCA_963636635.1 uncultured Bacteroidales bacterium | reverse complement strand
TGAACGGCATCGCCGCGAGCGAGAAGATCGTCCGCCTGCTGGAGCTTCCCGAGCCGCCTGCGCGCCCGCTGGCCCCGTCTGCGGGCGACCACTTCCGCCTTTCCCACGTGAACTTTGCCTACGAGCCGCAGCGTACGGTCCTGGCTGACGTCTCGCTCGACGTGCCGGCCTGCGGCCTTACGGCCATCGTGGGCGAGTCGGGCAGCGGCAAGTCCACCGTGGCGGCGCTGCTGCGCGGGATGTATGACGGCTACGAGGGAGACGTGCTGCTTGGCGGCAAGCAGCTGCGCGAGATTGACCGTGCCGGCCTTGCCCGCCACCTCACCTACGTGGGGCTTGGCGCCCATATATTCGCAGGTAGCCTGCGTGACAACCTCCTCATGGCCTCGCCGGACGCCACCGATGACGCTCTGTGGGACGCCCTTGGGTTTGCCCGCTTGGACGCCTTCGTGCGCGAGCAGGGCGGCCTTGACATGCGTCTCGAGCAGAACGGTGAGAACCTCAGCGGTGGCCAGCGCCAGCGTCTGGCCTTGGCACGTGCCGTGCTTGCCAACAGCCCGGCCTACGTCTTTGACGAGGCCACGAGCAACGTGGACGTGGAGTCCGAGGAGGCCATCATGGCCGCGGTGTGCGAGCTGGCGCGCGCGCACGCCGTGGTGCTCATCAGCCACAGGCTCGCCAACGCCGTCGCAGCGCAGCGCATCTACGTGCTTGAACATGGCCGCGTGGTAGGCAAGGGCACCCATGCGGAGCTGCTTGGGGACTGCGGGGAGTACCGCGAGCTCTGGGAGACCCAGCAGGTGCTCGAGCGCTATGCGGGCGGTGTGGGCACGGGCGTGGATGAGAGCGTGGACGATGGCGCACGCATCGAGCGTGCCGCGGGCGATGAAGGCTCGGCCGTGCCCATCGACGAGGGACCAAGCTTCTCGGAAGCCCAGGCGGACGAAGGCCCGCACGACGAGTGCGACGAACGCGAAGGGGCCGGTGCCGCGTTTGCCGCCGAAAGACCGGACGTCCCAGAAGCCCAAGCGGATGAGGGCATCGCTGAGACGAATGTGACGAGCGCGGAAGGCGAGGTGAGCCGCGATGAGGACTAGGAGCAACGCGAGCGTCATGTGGCGCATGCTGGGGCTGGCCAAGCCCCTTGCCGGCTGGATGGTCGTGGCCGTGGCCTGCGGCGTATTGGGATTCTGCTGCGCCACCGGCATTCCCGTGCTGGCGAGCTGGGCGGCGCTTGTGGCCGCCGGGGCGTCCGACGCTGCTGGCGCCGTGCCGAGCCTCGGCGCCATCGTGGCCGTGCTTGCGGCCATGGCCGTGGCGCGTGGCGTGCTGCACTACGTGGAGCAGCGCTGCAACCATTACATCGCCTTCAAGCTGCTCGCCCACATTCGCGACCTCGTGTTTTCTGCGCTGCGCAAACTTTGCCCGGCCAAGCTCGCGGGCGCTGACCGCGGAAGCCTCGTCTCCACGGTCACGGCCGACGTGGAACTGCTCGAGGTCTTCTACGCCCATACCATCAGCCCCATCTGCATCGCCGCGGTCATGGCCGTCGTCATGGCGGTCTTTCTCGGCAGCATTCACCTGCAGCTCATGGCCATCGCCTTGGCGAGCTACCTGCTCGTGGGCGTGGCGGTGCCGGTGCTGGTCTCGCGCGCTTCCGGCTCGCAGGGTCGCGCGTCCCGTGACCAGGCTGCCGGGCTTTCCAGCTTTGTGCTCGACGGCCTGCGCGGCCTCTCTGAGGTGCTGCAGTTTGGCGCCGGTGAGCGCCGCCTGAGCGAGCTCGACCGCAAGAGCGCCGAGCTGCTCGCCACCCAGCGCCGCCTGCGCGGCGTGGCAGGCCAGGGCCAGGCTGCCACGACGGGCGCCATCATGGTGCTCAGTTGCCTGCAGATGATTGCCGCCTTGCGCCTCGCCACCTCGGGCGATATCAGCGCTCAGGGCGCGGTACTGGCCACGGTGGCAACCTTTAGCTCCTTCGGCCCCTTCGTGGCGCTCGCAAACCTGGGCTCCACCCTTCAGGGCACGCTTGCCGCCGGCAACCGCGTGCTCGACATCCTCGAAGAGGAGCCGCAGGTGGCCGAGGTATCCGACGAGGCGGGCGCCCACCCCGTCTTTGACGGCATCGCCGCCGAGGGCGTCTCCTTCTCCTATGGCGCAGGCGCCGCGGCAGCGGAACCCGTGGCCCCAGGCGTGAGCGATGCGGGCGCCGGGGATGTAAGCACCACAGACGCGAACGGTGCGGGCACCGGGGATGTGAGCGCCACGGACGCGAATGTTACGGGCGAAAAGGACACAGCCGCCACGACCAGCGGCGTTTCGAGCGCAGTCGTCGCGGAGAAGGCTGGCACGCCCGCAAGCGGCGAACCCGAGCTCATTCTCGACAACGTGAGCGTTGAGGTGCGTCCCGGCCAGATCGTGGCCATCCAGGGGCGCTCGGGCTCCGGCAAGTCCACGCTCTGCCGCCTGCTCATGCGCTTTTGGGATCCCGACCTGGGGCGTGTTGCCATCTCTGGTACCGACGTGCGCGAGGTCGCCACGAGCAGCCTGCGCGCCTCCGAGGCCTTTGTGGAGCAGGACACCCATCTGTTCCACGACGGCATTCGCGACAACCTGCGCATCGCCAAGCCCGACGCCACCGATGCCGAGCTCGAGGCCGCCTGCCGTGCGGCCAGCGTGCACGACTTCATCATGAGCCTGCCGGCCGGCTACGACACCATGGTGGGCGAGCTGGGCGACACCCTCTCGGGCGGCGAGCG
>CAVHKV010000236.1:0-2758 GCA_963636635.1 uncultured Bacteroidales bacterium | reverse complement strand
AGTCTGCGCCCCTCACAGAGCGTCTCAGGCCCCGACGAGCCCAGCCCGTCGGGGCCTTCTTCTTTGATGCGACTGCCGCGGGACTTCCCCAACGCTCGGCGGGCATCTTTCGTAGGGCGCTTTTGGCGAGGCACCGCTATGCCACCCGGACTCAGCGCGAGGCCGCCGTCCGTAACGAGGCACGTACAAGCCAGCCGCTACCACGAGACATAAGCACGCCGGCTGTGGCGAATAGCGCGGACACGCCGGCCGCAGCAAAGCACTCGGGGCAGCCCCGCTTTCCCCTTGGCCGCCATTCTCCCCAAGCCTGAAAGATATGCCGTGCGCCCCAGTGGGCAAACTACCCATGCAGACGACTAACGGAGAGGTTCGAAGGAGGAGCCATGGCAGACGAGCAGAAGAACGCCTTGCAAGACGAGCAGCTCGAGGACGTGAGCGGCGGCACGTACTACTACCACGAGACCAACTACGTCCACAAGGGCTGTGGTGGCGCCATCGAGAGAGTCGACAACATCAGCACCGGTGTCTACAACTTCGCCAACACGTATTACAAGTGCACCGTCTGCGGCCAGGTCTACATGGATCAGCCCGGCACCGTCGAGAAGTACTTCGACGTAGTAGCCACGGAGTAGCCACCGGCCTAGCCAAACGTGATCAAACCGACAACGAATTGATTTGGCGCACCTGAACAGGAAGAAGGGGAACTATGGCAGAAGAGCAGAAGAACACTTTGCAGGACGAGCAGCTTGAAGGCGTCAACGGCGGCGTAAACC
This sequence comes from uncultured Bacteroidales bacterium, assembly GCA_963636635.1. GTDB lineage: Bacteria > Actinomycetota > Coriobacteriia > Coriobacteriales > Atopobiaceae > Parolsenella. The sequence continues at coordinate 1,985 of CAVHKV010000236.1, read as the reverse complement.
AGAGAATCGTGGCAACCGGCTACACCCATAGGGGCTGCGGCGGAGTTGTCAGGTTCGTCCACGAGTACGGCAGCGGCATTTGGTCCGAGCTGTTTGGCAGCACCCACTCCACGTTCTACGAGTGCACCAAGTGCGACGCTCGCTGGATTGCCTACAACGACGTGCCGGAGAGGTTCTTCGACGGCACGGAGAAGCCGTAACCAGCAGCCAAGACTCAACGGAAAAGAAGCGGGCCGAGGAGAAATCCCCGGCCCGCTGGCGTATCTGGTGCCCCCGGCGCGATTCGAACGCGCGACACCCGCTTTAGGAGAGCGGTGCTCTATCCCCTGAGCTACGGAGGCCTATGTCATGGCCGCCAAGCGGCCTGCCCGCATGCGGGCGATGAACCATTCTACAGCGCCCAAGCGCGGCGGTCTACAGGCGCCCGTTCGGCTCGTCGCTTGGGGCCAGCCGAACGACGAGCACTCTGGCTTTCGTCACTCGGCCGCCGGCTCAGTCAGAAGGCCAGCTGCAGCCCACAAGCACCCGTTCGACCAAGCACTCGACAGCAGCCAGAAGTCGCGCCAACCAGCGGCCTACTTGGACTTGGCGTCCTTCTTGGCCTGGCGCTCCTCGTAGAGCTGGTCCATGAGGGCGTGGCGCTTCTTGTCGCTCATGCTCTGGAGCTTCTCGGTGACCTCGCGGCGCAGGGGGCGGATCTTCATGTACTCGTACACCAGCGAGGTGATGATGAAGACGTAGGCCAGCACGAGCGAGACCACGGAGACGATGCCGCCCGGCGTGTCCATCTTGTACATGTTGGAGCCGTCGGCGGCGCCGATGTAGCCACCCAGGAAGGAGCCCACCACGCACAGCAGGCCAACGCCGAGGAAGACCCACCAGATGCGGCGGCGCTTGTTGTAGAGCGGGTCGCGCTTGAGCATGGCGTCGATGAGGGCGGCGAGGAAGTCCTCCTCGGCGCGCTCGGCCTTGCGCTGGGCCTTCTTCTCCTCCTTGGTGAGGCCCGTGGTGCTCACGGTGCCGTCGGCGTTCTTGTGCTTCTTCACCACGCGGACGGAGGTGCCGGCCTCGGTGACGGGCTTGGCCTTGGAGGGCGAACGGCGCGCCATGCCGGAGGCGGACTTGCCTTCCTCCTCGGTGGCGGCAGACTTGGGCATGTTGCGCTGGTTAAAGGGGCTACGCTGGGACATTGGTCTCCTTCATGGGAACGAACTTCTCGCCGGTGATGATCTGGTAGGCCTCCTGGTAGCGCGCGGAGGCGCCTTCCACGACCTCGGCGGGCAGGTGGGGCGGCTCGCCGGTCATGTCCCAGTTGGCACGCAGCCAGTCGCGGACGTACTGCTTGTCAAAGCTGGGCTGCACGTGGCCGGCCTCGTAGCCCTCGGCGGGCCAGAAGCGGCTGGAGTCGGGCGTGAGGCACTCGTCGATGATGGCGAGCTTACCGTCGATGAAGCCAAACTCAAACTTGGTGTCGGCGATGATGATGCCGCGGGTGGCGGCGTACTCGGCCGCGGCCTTGTAGATGGCCAGCGAGGCGTCGCGGATCTGGGCGGCGGTGTCTTCGCCCACGATCTCGGCGCAGCGCTCGAAGCTGATGTTCTCGTCGTGGTCGCCGAGCTCGGCCTTGGTGGACGGGGTGAAGATGGGCTCGGGCAGCTGCGAGGCCTCAACCAGACCCTCGGGCAGCTTGATGCCGCAGACGGTGCCGTTCTCGTCATAGGTCTTCTTGCCCGAGCCGGTGAGGTAGCCGCGCACGATGCACTCGATGGGGATGGTCGTGGCCTTCTTCACAAGCATGGAGCGGCCGGCGAGGTACTCAGCGTACTGGCCGTACTGCTCGGGGTAGGCGGCCGGGTCCATGGTGATGACGTGGTTGGGCAGGATCTCTGCGAACTTGTTGAACCAGAACGCCGAGATGCGGGTGAGGATTTCGCCCTTGTAGGGAATCTCGTCGGGCAGGATGAAGTCGTAGGCGCTGATGCGGT
>CAVHKV010000235.1:0-2761 GCA_963636635.1 uncultured Bacteroidales bacterium | reverse complement strand
GGCTTGTTGGCGGCCTCGGAAAGCTCCTCCACGAGGGCGGCGAGCCTGTCAAACCGCTCTTGGATGACCTCGCGCGGGGTCGGGTCATCAATCTTGGCGGCGGGGGTGCCGGGACGCTTGGAGTAGATGAAGGTGAAGGCGCCGGCAAAGCCCACCTCACGAACGAGCGAGAGCGTCTGCTCAAAGTCCTCCTCGGTCTCGCCGGGGAAGCCCACAATGATGTCGGTGGAAAGCGCGATGCCGGGAACGGCCTTCTTGATGCGCGCGGCCAGGTCGAGGTAGTCCTCGCGGGTGTAGTGCCTGTTCATGGCCTTGAGCACGCGGGTGGAGCCGCTCTGGACGGCCAGGTGGAGCTGCGGCATCACCGCGGGCGTCTCTGCCATGGCTGCGATGGTCTCGTCGGAAAGGTCCTTGGGGTGCGAGCTCGTGAAGCGAATGCGCTCGATGCCCGTCTCGCCCACGGCACGAAGCAGCTCGGCAAAGCGAGGGGCGCCGTAGCGCTGACGGCCGTAGGAGTTCACGTTCTGGCCAAGCAGGCACACCTCGCGCACGCCGTCGGCACGAAGCTTCTCCACCTCGGAGACGATGTCCTCGAAGGCGCGGTCGCGCTCGCGGCCACGGACGTAGGGGACGATGCAATAGCTGCAAAAGTTGTTGCAGCCCGTCATGATGGGCACCCAGGCGTGCCAGCGGTCCTCGCGCCTGCTGGGCAGGTCGGTGGAGAAGCCGGGGTCGTCCTCGCTCACGTCGGCCTTGACGGACTTGCCGTCACCGGCGAGCGCCTCGCACAGAAGCTCGGGCAGGCTCGCGATGGCGCGGGTGCCAAAGACCACGTCGACGTTCTTCATGTGCTCGCGGATGTTGCCGCCGTCGCGCTGGGCGATGCAGCCGCCCACGGCGACGAGCCTGCGGCCGCTCGGCGGCTTGGGTGCGCTCACCATGGAAGAAACCTGCCCGTAGAGATGGGTGTCGGCCTTCTCGCGGACGCAGCAGGTCATGAAGACGACGATGTCGGCCTCTTCGGGCGTGCCGACCTCGATGCAGCCGCAGGAGCCGAGCACGCCCGAGACGCGCTCGGAGTCGTGCAGGTTCATCTGGCAGCCGAAGGTCTTGACGATGTAGGTGAGGCCAGCGAGGGCGTTGGTCTGTGACACTAGAGGCTCACCGTCCCAAGCTCCTTGGTGGTACGGGCGGAGTCGGCCGGCGCAATCTGGTGCACGTAGACGGCGATGCGGATGGCCGTACGGCTCTGGCCGTCAATCTCGACGTCGGAGAAGGTGGGCGCGCAGGAAATGTCATAGCCGGTGGGGATGAGGAAGCCTCGGGCGATGGCCACGGCCTTGATGGCCTGGTTGACGGCGCCCGCGCCCACCGACTGGATGTTGACGGGCACGCCGTCCTTCACCATGCCGGCAATGGCGCCCGCAACGGATGCGGGCGACGATTTGCTCGATACCTTGAGGTAGTCCATTTGAGCTACTCCTGTCGTGTTCCTGCGTTCTTGCTTCGTTTAGCTGCCATTTTTAAATATGCCGCGTTGTGCGTCAATTAAATTGTTAACAGGGCGCCTGGCGTCAGTCGCCCTTGTCGAGGTCGAAGGTGACCGTGATCTTGTCCTTTTGGACGCTGACGCGCGGCTCATTGTTGAGGCCGAGGTAGTAGCGCTCGGCAAGGAAGTCGAAGCTGCGCTCCATGATGCGCCGGAACTGCTCCACGTCGTCCTTGGAGACCTTGAGGCCGCGGCGGTTCCGTACGAGGTCGACCTCCTTGGGACCGGGGGTACCAGCATGGTGCGTGAGCTTGGAGGCGACGCTACGCAGGGGCTTGATCTGTCCGGCAAGCACCCTGTGGGCCGTGCGCTCGGAGATGTCGAGACCGAGCGAGGCCGCGATGGAAACGAGCTCGCGGGCGTCTCCCGCGATTGCCGGCCGCTCGGTGACGGTGGCCTTGTTGGGGTTGTCCACGAACAACAGGCGCGACCTGTTGGGGCCGGCATCGGCCAAGGCGCGGGCCGTGGAGAGGACCTCGGCGGCCGAGCCGATGTAGACCTCGCAGTTCGCGCGCTCCTCCAAGGCAAACTCGCAACAGGTGCGGATGATGTTCTTTGGGCCTTTGAGCTGCGTGTTTCCCTCGTCGTCGGTGCCGATGGTGGGCCAGGTGCTCTGGTCCTTGCGCTCGCTCAGCACATTGGCATCGGTCTCCACCTTGATAGAGGAGCCGAGTCCCGGGGCGGATGCCATGACGGCAGCGCTCTTGGCGTTCTCCTTGATGGAGAACAGGGCCATGCCCCTACCGTGGACGCCCCAGCGGTCCATGTGGACCGTGTCGAGCTTGGAGGTCACGCGGGCGTCGAAGATGCGCTCCTGCATGGAGTCGGGCACGCCCGAGCCGTCGTCGAGAAGGACGATGGAACGAACGTCGCCCTCACGGGACGAGGCGACGAAGATGGTGCTGGCGCCAGCGTCCCTCGAGTTGCGGAGCATCTCGATGACGACGTCCTCGGCGCAGCGGATGTCGTGCTTTGCCTGGCGGCGCTCGGCCTCGCCGACGCGGAGCCGGACGAAGCCCTCGCCCAGGGACTCCTCCACGCGAATGGCGGAGTCACCGGAAACGGCGGCTACGAAATCAGCAAGTGAGGACACCCCGGACTGGGCATCCTCACCTGGCTGGATGTTCATGGAATCGGCCACGATGGCGTGCGGACGCTACTTGGCGACGTCGACGGCGCGGGACTCGCGGATGACCACGACGCGAACCTGGC
>CAVHKV010000234.1:0-2770 GCA_963636635.1 uncultured Bacteroidales bacterium | reverse complement strand
TGATATGGCGGACCTATGGCGATGTGGGGCGTGGGCGGGGCCGCCAAGCACGTGCAAACACCCAACCGACAGCCATCCACGACCGCAAGGGCCAGTGCGAGAGCGGGCAGGCGGCCATCGGCAGCCTCTCGGGGCGCGCCGCAAACCGCGGCCACGTCCACGGACTTTCGACCCGGCGCGGCGGCTTCATGCAGCCCCGCCCGCAGGCTTCAGCCCGGCGTAGCGGCCACACGCGCAGCCCCGGCTACGAAAGGTGCGGCGCCTAACCCCTCAGCGCATTGGCCATGGCCACAAGGACGGCATCGCCACGAAGTTCTCCGATGAGGTTGATGAGCGGAGCGGCCGCGTTGCCAAAGCCGGCGTCGGTGAGCAGCACGGCGCGCTCGGCCATGGCCTCGACCGCACGGCTGGTGGGTGCATAGGGCACGCCCACGCGTTTCAGGGTCTCCCCCGCCTCCTGGACGTCGGGCAAGGCGTCCACGCCCGCCAGCTCCATAAGCGCGACCACCTCATCCGCGACAAAGTCGGGCATGGAGGGATGACGCATGCAAAGGCGGTAGGCGGCCAGGGCCTCGGTCTTCATGTCCATCTTCCACAGGGCGTAGGCCAGGCGGTAATAGAGCCTCGCCATCTCGTAGGGAGAGCACACCAGCGCCAGCCCCTCGGCAAGCACGCGGGCGGCGTCCTGCGAACGGTCGAGGTTCACGTAGGCAACCGACATGTCCTCGCGGGCGGCCCGCGCAAGCGGGCCGAGCTTAAGCATCTGCTCGCACACCTCGGCCATCTTGTCCCACTCCTCACGGCGGTGATAGAGCGCCCCGAGGCACTGGCGAGCATTGAACGCGAGGTCGGGGGCCTTGCGATAGCGCTTGGCCGCGCCGTCCACGAGCCCGATGACGTAGCGGGTGGCCTCGCTCGAGCAATAGAGCAACGGCACGTCGCCCTCGCACGTGACGTCAAGGACGGAGATCATGCCTTCGAGGGCGGAGATTGCGGCCTCGGTGTCCGAGTCGATGTCGAGCTCCTCGTACTCCTTGTCGAGACTGCTCTCCACGCCCGTGAAGACGTCGAGGTCACAGGCTTTGTCGGCGCAGACGAGGTCCGCGAGCTTGGCCGGCAGCTCGCGCGTGTCCCGGCCGAGTGGTGGCAGCGGCTCAAAGCCACAATCGAGCTCCTCCGTTACGGCGAGCGAGCCGTCCTGAGCGAACGCAACGCTGGCCTCCTGCGCGCACAAAAGAGCGAGCACGCGCTCTGGGGAGAGGTCGAGCGAAGGGTCCGCGAGCGAGCCGTCGCGGACGTTCGCGAGCGTCTGGGAGCGGAACTGCAGGCGAGAGAAGCGCAGCGAGGTCAGGACGTTGCCCCCAAGCCCGCCGTCAACAACCGTGACGGTGACCGAGGTGACGCCCTCGCTCGCACCAAAGGCGGTTGCGGCGAGAAGCGCGCAGAGGCGCAGCGCATAGGCGTCGCGGGCGGCCGGCGCGGCGTTGTGGTCAACGACCGAGCGCGTGTTGGCGTCCCAGACGCGGGTGGGCAGCGAGGCTGTGGGCGGCGCCACGAAGCGGATGGCGACCTTGCCCTCGCTCGCCCGGCTGGCATACGAGTAGGTGAGGCGCAGCGGCAGCACCTCGCGCTCGTAGCCCTCGGCCAGGCGCGTCATCACGTCCCACTCTCCCCCGCGCTTGCCGCGTGTGCCGTCAATCTCGAGCAGCGAGTTGTTGGGCTTGACTTGGAAGCGCTGCGGAGCCGCATCGGCCACGTGGCGAAGGACGTTCCAGTCCGCGTCGAGGCAGACGCCCTCGTCCACGAGGCGCTGGGCAGGATAGGCGTCAATCATCTCGGGGTTGGCCATGACGAGCAGGCGGTTGAGCGCCGCCTCCACGCTGATGAGCGCGTGGGCGTCCTCGGGGTCCATCTCGTCCGAGTCATAGCGCACCCAATAGAGGCCGGTCTGGCTGAGCCTTCCCAGCTCCACCGCATTGGTGGCCACGATGGGGCGGACGCGGGCCGCGCCTGCGTCTTCCAGCATGGAGGCCGCATAGTGAAGTGCCGCCGGCAGCTCGCCCTCGACGTCTGCGGCCACACGTGCGAGCAGGGTCTCGAGCTCGTCCACGAATGGGCCAAAGGTGCTGGAAGGCAGCTCGGCGAGTGCCCGGTTGACGGCCACGGAGCCAACGTCCACCAAATCGCGCAGCTCCTTGGGAAGCGAGTCGGGGCAAACGCCGCCCGCGGATGAGGACATGCCCTCCGGCGCAGGCGGAACGTTGCCGCCGCCGTTGCCTTTCTTGCGAAGGAAGTTGAACATCCAAGCCTCCAAAGGTCGCGCCTCTTGCCAACGCCACGTACGCCAAAGCCAATGCCGCCGCGCCCGAGCCCAGCCGCTCTTCTTGCCAGCTAGGGCTTCAAGGAACCTGATTGTATCCCGCCCCCAGGACAATAAACATCGTGCCCGTCGGCCCATTCCGCAGGCGTGAAAACACACTGATACGGTTTCGACCGACTTTTTTGCGTTTAAATCCCGGATGAAGAAGTAGTCCGCAAATAGCGAAGTTCGTCTACCTGAAGTTTTAGGTAATCAAAAATGGGGGACTACTCATCCGCCCAGCAGCAAATCGCCTAAAAGTCGGCCGAATCGCATCTGGCGCCAGACACGCTGCCTGCAAGTGCCCACTTCGCGGCTAAATTGTTCCGAATCACGAACAACGTTTGTCATTTTGTACCGTTCACCGGAAGAAGTGATTAGCTCGCCGATGCGGGCGGTATCCTTGCAACG
>CAVHKV010000233.1:0-2786 GCA_963636635.1 uncultured Bacteroidales bacterium | reverse complement strand
CAGTCGCTACCTGGCCCAATACGGCCTGGGCACCCAGCGCGTGGAGGACGAGCTCAAGATGCTGCTGGCCACGGTGCAAGACGAGCTTGCGGCCGAGGGTGCCTGCGGTACGGGCGTTGCTGGCGAGGAGGTGGCTGGGGGCTTGGACGCTGGCGATCCGGCTGCCTGCGCGAGTTCGGGTTCCGCGCAAAATGGGGCGGCTGCGGGCTTGCGTGTTGGCGGTTCGTTTGGCTCCAAGGGCCCTGACGCCACGACCCCCGCCTCCGGGGCCCCAGCTTCCGCCGCTGTCTCGGCCTGCTGCGGTGAAGGTGCTTGCCCCGGGGAGGGCGACGAGTCTTCCTCGTCCAATAAGTTCCAGGTAGATAGTGCTGAGAGCACCGTAGGTGCTGCCGAGCCAACCGCCTGCGCCGCCGAGGACGCAGCCGTGAGCCGCGTTGGCTCGGTGGACGTCATCCGCATGGATGCCGACACCACGAGCGCAAAGGGCGCCCACACCCGCCTGCTCGAGCGCTTCGACGCGAGCGAGTGCGCGGTGCTCGTGGGCACGCAGATGATCGCCAAGGGCCTCGACTTTCCCGAGGTCACGCTCGTGGGCGTCATCAACGCCGACACCACGCTCAAACTGCCCGACTTCCGCGCCGCAGAGCGCACCTACGATTTGCTCGAGCAGGTCTCGGGCCGCGCGGGCAGGGGAGGGGCGGCCGGCCAGGTCATCATCCAGACCTACTGGGCCACGCACCCCGCCATCCAGGCCGTGGCCCACCATAGTCGCAGCAAGTTCGAGGCCTATGAGCTCGAGCAACGCGAGGAGGCCTACTACCCGCCCTTCTCGCGCGTGGCCAACGTCACGCTCACGGGCAAGAACGAGGCCGCCCTGAGCGAGCGTTCGCGCCAGCTGGGCCACGCCCTGCGCGATGCGGTGGACGAGCTCGAGGGCGACTGGGAGGTGCTGGGCCCTGCCGAGTGCGTGCGGGCGCGCGTGAAGGACCGCTACCGCCGCCACCTGGTGGTGAAGGCCCCGCCCACGGCCGAGATGGGCCCCGTCATCGAGGCGGCCGCCAACACGCTGCCGGCGCGCCGCGACATCACCCTCTCCATCGATGTCGATGCCTACGACATGCTCTAGCTCGCGTTTATTGGAGTGGGCCGGCACGGTTCGCCCTGGCGGCCTTGCGGTATTCCGGCATGGAAGGTCTTCGGGGCCTCTCATCTGGCGTTTGTTGAACCGTCCAACGAGGGCCTGCAAGGCCTCGCGCGCTCATGGGCGAAGCCTCGCCGGAAGTATCACGCCGGGCCCCCGCCGCACGCCTGTGCTCGTGTCCATCGCGTGACCTGGGGCGTGCGCTACCGCCGCGCACCCTATCCCGGTTATGATGGTGAGCTGTGAGAATTCGCAGCAAAGGAGTGCCATGAGCGCCACAGACGATATTGTCCTTACCCCAGACCCGCGCCTCTCCACCAAGTGCGCGCCCATTGAGAAGATCGACGACTCCGTGCGCGAGCTTGCCGAGCGCATGCTCGACGCGATGTACGAGAGCGAGGGTTGCGGCCTGGCCGCCCCGCAGCTTGGCGAGTGCGTGCGCCTCGTGGTCATCGACTGCGACTACACCACCGACAGCCCCAAGTCGCGCAACCCCTACGTGCTCATCAACCCCAAGATCGTCACGGCCGACGGAGACCTGCGCACCTTCAGCGAGGGCTGCCTCTCCTTCCCGGGCATCTCGGTTGACGTCGACCGCCCCAACCACGTCATCGTCCATGCCGAGAACCTCGACGGCGACCTCATGCAGTACGAGGCCGAGGGCAACCTCATGGCCGTGTGCCTGCAGCACGAGATCGACCACCTCGACGGCGTGACCATGGTGGACCACCTGCCGCCGCTCAAGCGCGCCAAGATGCTGCGCGAGTGCGAGCGTGCCATCGCCGAGGGCGCCCGTCCCGGCCAGACCAGCTCGGAGTAGCCCATGCGCATCGTCTTCATGGGAACGCCTGCCTTTGCGGCGCCCTCGCTCGAGGCCTTGAACGAGGGCTTTGACGTGGCGCTCGTCGTGACGCGCCCGGACGCCGTGCGCGGCCGCGGCAAGAAGCTCGTGGCCAGCCCCGTCAAGGCACGTGCCCTCGAGCTCGGCCTCGAGGTGGTTGAGGCCAACCGCATCACCGACGAGGTCTTCGATACGATCGTGGCCGCCAAGCCCGACGCCATCTGCGTGGCCGCCTACGGCTGCATCCTGCCCGACCGCGTGCTTGAGCTCGCGCCCCTGGGCTGCGTGAACGTGCACGCCTCGCTGCTGCCGCGCTGGCGCGGCGCCGCCCCCATCCAGCGCGCGGTGCTCGCGGGCGAGGAGCGCGTGGGCGCCTCCATCATGCGCGTGGTGCACGAGCTCGACGCCGGCGCCTATTGCGCGCAGGTCTCCTGCGAGGTGGGCACCAAGAACAGCGACGAGCTCATGGACGAGCTCGGCCACCTTGGCGGCGAGGCCCTCGTGGCCGCCCTGCGCGATATGGAGGCCGGCTGCGCCACCTGGACCGAGCAGGACGAGTCCCAGGTCACCTACGCCCACAAGATCGACAAGGCCGAGATGCGCCTTGCGCCTCAAGACGGTGCCGTCACCAACGTCCGCCGCGTGCAGGCCAGTGCCGACGCCGCTCCCGCCCGTTGCGTGGTTGCCGGCAAGGGCGTGCGTGTGATGCGAGCCGCTACCTGCGCCGACATCACGCCTGCGGCCGGCTCCGTCGCGGTCTCCCACGGCCGCGTGGTACTGGGGTGCGCCGACGGCGGCCTCGAG
>CAVHKV010000232.1:0-2844 GCA_963636635.1 uncultured Bacteroidales bacterium | reverse complement strand
ATGGCCGTGCAGATGTGGGCGTCGGTGTTCACGCTGATCTTGCAGCCCATCTCGGCGCAGGTCTCGGCGATGGCCCGGCAGGCGCTGTCCACCTTCTCGCGGCCAAACTCCAGGCTGTGGACGTTGATCTCGATGAGCTTGTTGAGGCGCTTGGCCTCGGCCACCACCTCGGGCACGTCAAAGGGCACGGCCGAGCGGCCCATGTGGCAAAGGCCCAGCACCTTGGGCTCACGCAGGGCGTTGAGGTACATCTGCGTGGTCTGCGCGAGCGGCGCGCCCTTGGAGAAGGAGCGGTCGTGGATGCTCGCGATGACAAAGTCGCAGTTCTTGAAGACCTCGTCCTTGAGCGTGGTGACGTCGGCGCGCGGGGCGCCGTTTATCTCGGAATCGAGCACCATGTCATGGCCGAAGAGGTTGCCCTCGAGGTCCACGATGTCGGCCTCGCAGCCGTGGAGCAGGCGCACGCCCTCCCACTCGCTGGGCCAGGCGCCGTAGTTGAAGAAGTACTGGAAGTTGCGGAACTCCTGCTCCGGAAAGAGCATGCAGCTGAAGTGGTCCGTGGAGGCAAGCAGCTCCAGCCCAAGCGAGGCGGCCTCGAGCACGTTCTCCCGGATGGTGGAGTAGGCGTGGCGCGAGTAGAGCGTGTGGGTGTGGGTGTCGCAGAGGTTCTTGAGCATCGCTTCTCCGCCCTACTTGTACTCGTCGGCGAGGGCCTGCCAGGCGGGCATGGAGTTCACGATGGTCTCGTGGCTCACGCAGTAGCCCACGCGCACCCAGCCGGGGCAGCCAAAGCTGTCGGAGGGCACGGGCAGCAGCTCGTGGGCCTTGGCGCGCTCAAAGAAGGCGTTGGCGTCGGGCTCGAGCGCCTTGACCCACAGGTAGAAGGCGCCGTCGGGCTCAATGTACTCGTAGCCGGCCGCAGAGAGGCCCTCGGTGAGCGCCTTGCGGTTCTCGGCGTAGGCGGCCACGTCGGACGGTTCGTCCACGCAGTCCACAACGACCTGCTGGAAGATGGCCGGGGCGCAAACAAAGCCCAGCGTACGGCCAGCGCCGGCAATGGCGGGCAGCAGGCGGTCGTGGTCGGGGTTGGTGGGCGGCACGAGCACCCAGCCAATGCGCTCGCCAGGAAGCGAGAGGCTCTTGGAGTAGCTGTAGCACACGATGGTGCGCTCGTAGACGCCCGGCACCCAGGGCACCTCGGCGCCGTAGGTGATCTCGCGGTAGGGCTCGTCGGAGATGAGGTAGATGGGGTGGCTCGTCTCCTGGCCGCGACGCTCGAGCACGTCGGCGAGGGCCTGCAGGGTCTCGCGCGTGTAGACGGTGCCCACGGGGTTGTTGGGCGAGTCCACGATGATGGCGGCGGTGCGCTCGGTGATGGCGGCGGCCACGGCGTCGGCATCGATCTGGAAGGTGTCGGCGTCGGCCATGACCTCCACGCAGGTGCAGCCGCAGGTCTCAATCCACACGCGGTACTCGGGGAAGTACGGCGCGATGACGATGACCTCCTCGCCGGGGTTGGTGATGGCGTGCAGGGTGATGGAGAGCGAGGCCGCGGCGCCGCAGGTCACGTAGAGGTCGCCGGGCGCGGCCACGGGGCGCTCGCCCATCTCGGCGCCAAAGCGGCGGGTGAGGGAGGAGGCGATGGCCTCGCGGCAGGCAACCGTGCCGTTGGCGGCGGTGTAGCCGTGCACCTGCTCGGGCGGCAGGCCCGCGGAGCGCACGAGCGAGGCAGCCACGGCGGCCGGCGCCGGAACGCTCGGGTTGCCCAGGCTGAAGTCAAAGACGTTCTCCGCGCCAATCTCGGCCTTGCGCGCCGCGCCATAGGCCGCAATCTCGCGGATGGAGCTCTTAGAAGCCCCGTAGCCAAACATCGTCTCGTTAATCATTGCGTCTCCCTGCCAGCATGCTGCCGCCAGCGGCCCCACTCGGTCGCCAACGAGGTATCGGATACCAGCATTTTATTCCCCGAGCCGCCAACGAGACCCCTAAATGAGCAGAGAGGTAGACGTGATGTAACTCGGGCCCGTTTCGGTCGATTCCGGAACGATCAACCCACCCGGGCAGCGTTGAGCCTCGGGGCCCGAATCAGCCACTGCATCGGAACTCGACTCGCGCCTTTGGGACCTCAAGGGCGAATCGAGACAAAAAGAGCTGGAGTTGCGCTTCGTTGAGAGGCTTTCCAGCTTTAGCAGGTAGAAATATACAAAACGCGCCAGGCGGCATCAAGCAGTCGAAGCCCATCCGCGGGAATCAGTACAGGGGACCCAGGGCAAGAGCATGCTAGACGTTGCTCCACACCCCGGCCATCGTGCCCTTCCCAAATCGAAGTACCATCCGGTTTCAAGGACATTGGCTCTGAGGCTATCGTGCGTCGTCAATCTTGGCGACCAGCTCGTTGGCCCATTCGATTGCCTCGTCAACACTCTGAACCACGGGAAGCTCCTCGGCTAGGGCAGCATACATCTCGTCCCAGCCATCCTGCTTGGCAATCGTTGGCGGCCAGGTCTGCGCCCTTCTGTAGGAGAACAGCCTCTCGCAGGTGTCCTTCGTGGCCGCGAGGTCAACCTCCGCCCTGGTGGCGATCAGCTGGAGGTCGATGAGGTCGCGGGCCCTGTCTCCCGGAGCGGAAACGGCATGGAGCTTCTGGGCGACCTGGTGGTCGAGCGGCATGAGCGGAGCCTTGCCGGGCGCGGGAAAGCCCATCGCCTCGAACAGGCGGGCGGCGTCGGAAAGCTCTGCCCAGTCGGCGGCGTCGGCGTCGCCGATCTCGTTGTGGCCGACCTCGAGCGGGACGGTGCACCAGGGCTTGCCGAGGTAATCAAGTTTGACGTCGTAGGGTTGCAT
>CAVHKV010000231.1:0-2897 GCA_963636635.1 uncultured Bacteroidales bacterium | reverse complement strand
AGCAGATGGCCAACATCGAGATTGCCGAGAACGTCGTCACCGTCCGCGGCGCCGTTAACGACGACTCCCGCGCCCAGATCGAGGCCCTCGCCGACGAACTGACGAAGTAGAGCTGCCCGGAATTCTTGCTAGCCCCGCATTGCACTAGGCCCCGACCACGCTTCCGCTGTGGCCGGGGCTTTATGCCTCGTCGTGCATGACGGGGCCGAGGAACTCGCTACCGTAGGAGACGGCGCCCTCGAGCTTAAAGGGCTCGTTTGAGGCTACGACCAGGTAGTTGTCCTCGGCGGCCAGGGGGTCGCCTTCCACCAGGCGCATGGCCACATGGGAAAAGACCGCGGTCGCCGTTGCCACGTAGCTGCGCAGAAAGCTGACGTCATCCCCGCCCTCGTTTGAGACGACGTTGGCAAGCAGCAGACCTTCGGGCGCAAGGACACCGCGGCAGCTCTCGAAGAACTCTGCCGTGGCAAGGGAGAGCACCGGTTCCGTTCCGGCAAAGGCATCAAGCACGATGGCGTCATAGGGCGTGGCCTCACGGCGGGTCATGCTCTCACATGCGGCTACGTTCGTATCACGGGGCGCGCTTGTATCTGCGTCGCCCTTATGGGTCGCAGTTTCACCATGGGGCGCGTTTGTGCCGCAAGGCGCATTTACTGCAGGGGCTGTCCTCGCATCGCGCCTTGCGCCCGCCTCGCAACCTGCGCTTTTATCGAGTGCCACGCTCGCGCCGCTGAGCGTGGCCTTCTCGGCACGGCTCTCCACGTAGGCGCGGCCGTCGCCCTCGATGGGGGTGAGGGCACCGGGGTGCGCGGACATGGCTTCGTCGAGGTAGAAGTACCTGCGCGCCGCCTTGGTGATGCCGGGCTCCAGCTCAACCACGTCCACGTGGACGCCGGGGCGCGTGGCCGCCACGTGGCGCGGCCACGAGTAGGCGCCGCCACCGATCATGAGGGCGTTGCGTGTGCCGGGGCGCAGCTCAAAGCAGGCATCGAAGCCGCGGATGTACTCAAAGACGGGCTCCATGCGGCGCTCCCCGTGGTAGGTGGCCCCCTGGAAGACGCCGCCTACCTGCAGGGCGCTTATCGCCTCGCCGCTTGGGAGGCGCCACGGCCGCACGAGTCCAAAACCGCGGCTGAGCTTGAAGGGCCTGGGTAGCAGCATGCGCACTCCCTAGGCCTTGTTCGGGGCGGCGGTTCCCAGCAGGCGCTTGCTGAGCCGGACGGCAACCACGGTGATGGCAAAGGCCACGAGGGCAAAGGCCGCGCCCACAAGGCCCACCTGGGAAAGCCCGGGGCCGGCCACCACGGCGCCGCCTACGGCCGTGCCAAACGCGATGCCGATGTTGAAGGCCATGGGCTCGAGCGAGCTTGCGAGGGTGAGCGCCTTGGGGTGGCGCTTGGCGGCCGTCTCCATAAAGACCGAGATGCAGGGCACCGAGGCCATGTACATGAGCAGGGCGATGCCCATCACCACGCCAATCGCCGCCGGCATGGTGGGGCCGAGCAGCCACAGGGCAAGCAGCAGCGCGGAGAGCATGGGGAAGCTCACGAGCAGGGCCTTTATGCCAAAGCGGGAGTCTGCCCAGCCGGCGATGAGGTTGGAGACAAAGGTGACGCAGCCGTAGGCCATGAGCACCACGCTCGCAGAAAGCGCGGACATGCCAAGGGCCTGCTCGAGGTAGGGCGTGATGTAGCCGTAGAAGACGTAGACCGAGCCCACGCCAAAGACGAAGATGCCGATGCCGGCGAGCACCGTGGGCTCGGCCAGCAGCCCGGCCTGCTCGCCAAAGGTCGAGGGCTCGTCGGTGGCGCCTTGGCGCGGGAGCACGGCGACGAGGGCGGCGCAGGTCAGGATGGCCAGCGCGAGCGAACCCCACATGATGAGGCGCCAGTCGGCGAGCGCGGCCGCGGCCTTGCCGAGCGAGGTGGCGACCACCATGGCCACCGAGAAGGCCGCGTAGACGATGCTGATGACCATCGAGGTCCTGCCGGGGCCCATGAGCTCGGGGATGAAGGTGACGCCCACGGCGAGCAACGCGCCCGAGACCGCGCCGAGGGCCATGCGGCCCGCGAGCAGCACCCCAAAGCTCGAGGCCGCCGCTATGAGCACGTTCGCCAAGCAATAGACGATTGCGTAGGTCACAAGCAGGGCAAAGCGCTTGAAGCGGCCCGTCACGATGGCGAGGACGGGCGTGAGGATGGCATAGGTGACGGCAAAGTAGCTGATGAGCTGGCCAACCTGGGAGAGCGTGACGCCGTAGGCCTCGGCCACCTCTTCCTCGACGCCGATGGGCGCAAACTCCGAGACCCCGAGCGAAAAGCCCAGAAGCACAAGCAGCGCTACGCAGAGGTTCCTGCGCCCCTTCGTCATAGCAGCCTCACCCACGCCGACACCCTTTCGCGTCCGTAGTCCGTATATTTCCACCGGCCATGATAACGCCCGCCGTTGCTCGTAGAAATGCCGTTCGCCGTGGTACCTTACTGCCAACTGGGTAGGGAGGTGGCAGGCTTGAGGCGGTTTGTTCCGGACGAGGTAAACGGGCGTGTGGCGCCTAACCCCTTCGCCGTGGGCGAGCCTTGCGGCCTGCATCTGGAAGACGTGAACGCCGTAGGCTCCAGCGCCATGGTGTTCCGCGCCGACGTCTTGGGCCGGCGCTGCTTGGTGAAGGTCCTGCGCCCCAGCGCGGTCTGCGAACAGCGTGCGCAAGGCTCGAGGGAAATCTTCGGTGCCGCTGGCGCTGAAGGTGCTGACCTGCGTGGCCGTGGTCGCGGCCTTGGCCGTCGCCTTCACCGTCCATGTACTTCCCCGCCTCGCGCCAAGCCAAACAGCCGTGACGGCGGACTCCAACACCCACACGCTCTATCCCGCCGCCTCGCTCTCCGCGACGCAGCTGGGGC
>CAVHKV010000230.1:0-2911 GCA_963636635.1 uncultured Bacteroidales bacterium | reverse complement strand
AGAACCTCAAGGACTGGTGCATCTCGCGCCAGCTGTGGTGGGGCCACCGCATCCCGGTCTTCTACTGCGAGGACTGCGGCTGGACCGACGCCCTCATGGAGGACACCGACGTCTGCCCCAAGTGCGGCGGACACCACGTGCACCAGGACGAGAACGTGCTGGACACCTGGTTCTCCTCGCAGCTATGGACCTTCGCCACGCAGGGCTGGCCCAACCACACCGAGCTGATGGAGGGCCACCACCCCACGCAGGTGCTCGTCACCGCCCGCGACATCATCGCCCTGTGGGTCGCCCGCATGGTCATGAGCTCGCTGTACTTCACCGGCGAGATTCCGTTCAAGGACGTCGTGATCTACGCCACCATCCTGGCCAAGGACGGCAGCCGCATGTCCAAGAGCAAGGGCAACGGCGTGGACCCGATGGACCTCATCGCCAAGTACGGCGCCGACGCCATGCGCTACAACCTGCTCACCCTCATCACCAATAACCAGGACGTCAGGTTCGACGCCAACATCAACGACAAGACCAGGGAGTTTGAGGGCAGCCCGCGCACCGAGCAGGCCCGTGGCTTTGTCACCAAGATCTGGAACGCGAGCCGCTTCGTCCTCATGAACATGGACGGCTACGAGCCGGGACCTGCCCGTGCCGCCACGCCCGAGGACGCTTGGATGCTCAGCCGCCTGGCCAAGATGGTGGCCGCCTCCACCGAGCGCCTCGAGACCTACGAGCTGGGCGAATACGCCCGCGAGCTGCAGAGCTTCTTCTGGGGCGAGGTCTGCGACTGGTACATCGAGCTGTGCAAGGGCCGCCTGCTCGACGGCACCGGCGAGGAGCGACTGCAGGTGCAGCGCAACCTCGTCTACGTCATCGACGCCTCGCTGCGCATGCTGCACCCCGTGATGCCCTTCGTGACCGAGAGCGTGTGGGGCGCCATGCCCGCCAGCGAGCTGGACGCCGACGGCGAGGGCAACTACGCAGAGCACACCGGCCGCTTCCTCATGATGGCCGCCTGGCCCGAGCCCGAGGTCTTCGCCAACTTCGTTGACGACGAGGCCGAGAGCGCCTTCGACATCGCCCGCCGCCTTGTGGCCGGCGTCCGTTCCGCCCGCGCCCGCTACAGGCTCTCGCCCAAGACCGAGCTTGCCGTTGTGGTGAGCGCCGCCGGCGAGAACGTGGCCAAGCTCGCGAGCCAGGCTGACTTCGTGAAGAACGTGGGTCGCGTGAGCTCGCTCGAGGTTGCCGAGGGCGCCGAGAAGCCCGCCGCCTCCGTGACGCTGGTGGAGCCCGACTTCGAGGCCTTCGTGGTCATGGGCGACCTGGTGGACTTCGCCGCCGAGGGCAAGAAGCTCGAGAAGGACCTTGCCAAGGCCGAGAAGGACCTCGCCGGCGTGGAACGCACGCTGGCCAACGAGGGCTTTGTGGCCAAGGCCGCGCCCGAGGTCATCGCCGCCAAGCGCGAGAAGGCCGCCGAGCTGGCCGCTACTGTCGAGCGCCTGAAGTCCCAGCTCGCCGACCTCGCCTAGGTGCGGGTAGCGGCTGCTGACGGCCTTGTCTGAGACAGAGAACAACAAGCGCGCGCTGCGCCGGGGGCTCCGGGCGCGGCGCGCGTCTTTTGATGCACGGGCTCGCGAGCGGGCGAGCGCCGGGATTGCCCGGCGTGTCTGCGAGCTTGCGGAGTGGCGCTCTGCCGTGGCGGTCTTTTCCTACCTCTCCGTGCGAGAAGAGGTGGACACCTCGGCGCTGGTGGCGCGCGCCTGGCACGAGGGCAAGTACGTGGCGGCCCCTCGCGTGGTGGGTCCGCACAAGCTGGAATGGCACTGGATTTGCGAGGGGGACACCCTCGAGACCGGCAGCTTTGGCATCCCCGAGCCAGTGGGGGAGCGCGAAACCCTCGTTGCCCTCGGGGAGTTCGGTACTGGCACGGTGGCGCGAGGGTGCGCTACGTCTGACGTTGTCGGAGGATGTGGCACGTTACTTGGCGCTACCGATGCGGCAGACGCTGGATGCGATGGGCTTGCTTGTCTTGGAGAGGGCAATGCTCTCTTTGGTTTTGAGGATGGCGGAACAGTCTCATCCCGTTCTTCGCGTCCCATCGCAATCGCCCTCGTCCCCGGCCTTGCGTTTGACGAGCATGGGTACCGCATAGGCTACGGAGGTGGCTACTACGATGCCTTTCTCTCTGCTTTCCCCGGTTTTACCGTTGGCCTTTGCTACGAGGACCTGCTGCAAGATGACCTTGCTGCACTTGGCTGCTTGGAGCCTCACGATATCGCCGTTGACCTGGTCGCAACGGAGGCTCAGCTATTGATCTGTGGGTTGTAGCGAACGAGAATCTAGGGTTTTGCTTGCCGCCCTCATATCCTGCGCCCCATAACCAAGCTTTCGTTCTGCTGGCGCCCGTGCGCAAACAACCTACGTGGGATTTGACCGGTTGTGTGGTCGCAAACCCGTTAACTGAACGACTAATCAGGCATATTCGGAGAGCCCCAAAGTAGTCCCTTATTCAAACATGCAGCTATACGCATTGTTAAACTATTGATGGACAATTTTCTTGCAAATTAGTCGTTCACTTAACGGGTTTCCGACCATGGAAGAGACCCCTCGTCACGTAGATGCGTTGCTGCGCCAAAGAAAAGGCCCCGAAGCGCGGGGCTTCGGGGCCTTTGTTGTAGATTGGCTTGGCCTTTAGTAGATCTGGCGGGCCGTGCTGGTGCTGGTGGCCGCTGCGGTGGCGGCGGCATTAAGCGTGGTGTTGGCGGCCATGACGTTGGCGGCCGTGGCGCTCGCGCCGAGCGTGGAGCTGCTTGCGGCGCTCTCGGCCGAGCTCGCCAGGGAGGAGCTGTCAGCGCCTTCCTGCTGGATGCCGAGGATGAGCCTGTGGTTGACGAGGCCGCCGGTGACGTCCTCGAGC
>CAVHKV010000229.1:0-2920 GCA_963636635.1 uncultured Bacteroidales bacterium | reverse complement strand
CCACCTTGTTGCCCACGCGCTTCACGCCGGTGGCGGTGTTGATGACGAGCGCGCGCTTGCCGAGCGGCGCCACGTAGCCGCCGAGGCGGGCGAGCTCGTCGGGGCCCTGGATGTACTTGCTGGGGCTGTTGAAGATCTTGGACATTGTTCCTCCCGTTGGAATCAGTCGCGTCCATGTATGCCAAAGAAAAAGTCTAGGGAGCGGCCCGCGAGCCAATTCCCACGCATCCGCGAGCGGCCGAGATTTGCGCAAAAACGGTCAATCCGGGCAATAAACCGCAGGTCAAAGGCCTACTAATCAGTGGTCAACCTGACTTTGGCGTTACGGGAACGTTGCCAGTTTGGCATGAAAGATTGCGAGGCAGATACCATTCGTTTTCATTCCGGCCGCCGCCGTGGGGCCCGCGCCCGCGCGGCATCAGGATAGTCGAGAAGTTCTGCGCACAAGCCTACCCAAGGGGGCGCCCATGCTCGATTCCGGAACCACAGCGTTCATGCTCGTCAGTACCATGCTCGTATTCCTCATGACTCCCGGCCTGGCCTTCTTCTACGGTGGCCTCTCGCGCCGCAAGAACGTCGTGAACACCATGCTCATGTGCCTTGCCTGCGTGGGCATCGTGGGCGTGCTCTGGATTGTGGCCGGCTGGTCTTTTGCCTACGGCGGCGACGGCTCCAACCCCTTCTTTGGCGGCTTTGACCAGCTGCTTGCCCTGCCGAGCCTCTCCGAGGTGCTGGGCGGCGCCGTGAAGGACAGCGGCTACCCCAAGATCTTGGACGTCGCCTTCCAGATGGCCTTCGCCATGATCACCTGCGCCATCATCACCGGTTCGGTGGCCGGTCGCATCCGCTTTGGCGCCATGGGCACCTTCCTGGCCATTTGGGTGCTCGCGGTCTACGCGCCGCTCGCCCACATGGTCTGGGGCGGCGCCGGCTCCATGATCGGCGACACCATCGGTGCGCTGGACTTTGCCGGCGGCGACGTCGTGCACATCTCCTCGGGCATCACCGGCCTCGTGCTGTGCCTGGTGCTGGGCAAGCGCCGCGGCTTTGGCATGGTGAGCTACCGCCCCCACAACGTGCCCTTCGTGACGCTGGGCGCGGGTCTTCTATGGTTCGGCTGGTTTGGCTTCAACGGCGGCTCGGCCTTCGCGGCCGACGGCGTGGCCGCGCTGGCCGTGGTGAACACCGCGGTGGCGAGCGCCGCGGGCCTCGTTTCCTGGCTTTTGGTTGAGCGCTTCCACACCGGCAAGCCCACGCTCGTGGGCGCGAGCACCGGCCTCGTGGCGGGCCTCGTGGTGGTGACGCCGGGCGCCGGCTTCGTGGAGCCGTGGGCGGCGCTGGTCATGGGCCTCGTCGTCTCGCCGGTGTGCTACTACGCCATCGCCGTGCTCAAGAGCCGCATCGGCTATGACGACGCGCTCGACGCCTTTGGCTGCCACGGCATCGGCGGCATCCTGGGCGGCATCCTCACCGGCATCTTCTGCGTGCCCGAGCTCTCCTGGACGAGCAACGGCGGCCTGCTCTACACCGGCAGCTTTGCGCTGCTCGGCGCCCAGCTCGCGGGCATCGTGGTGACCCTTGCCATCGTCATCGCGCTCGACCTCGTGATCTTTGCCGTGGTGCGCCTCATCTTCCACGGCAAGCTGCGCGTGGAGAGCGCCGCGGAGGCGCTTGGCCTCGATGCAAGCGAGCACGGCGAGAGCGCGTACCCGGCCTACACCGGCCTGGACTAGGGAGGAAGACATGAAGCGAATCACGGCCATCGTCAGGCCCGAGAAGCTCGAGGTCGTCAAGGACGCCCTCTACGGCGCCGGCGTGAGCGGCATGACCATCTCGCAGGCGCAGGGCTGCGGCAACCAGCACGGCTGGACCGAGTACGTTCGCGGCAACGAGGTGATGCTCAACACCATCCCCAAGGTGCGCTTTGAGATCGTGGTGCCCGACGACAGGCTTGACGCCATCATCAACGTCATCTGCGGCGCCGCCCGCACCGGCGAGGTGGGCGACGGCAAGATCTTCGTCACCCCGGTGGAGGAGGTCGTCCGCATCCGCACCGGCGAACGCGGCCGCAAGGCGGTGTAGGGGGAGCGGCGGTTCCAAAGCCGTGCGGCTAGCGCCGGCCGCTTCAGGCGGTTGCGTTTTCGAGGAAGCGCCCTGCGTGAGATTCCTCGCAGGGCGCATCTGCGTACTGAGCACGTTTACTAGTCTGCGATGAGCGACCCCGAGCTTGGCTTGCGGGTGCGTTGGCAAGCCGCCGATGTGGGGCGGTCAGCGTTCCGGACAGTTGCTTTTGCATCATCCGTGGGCGCATGTGGGATATCACATCCCGCGTGCGCCTACTTCTGTGTCGTTCGTAGCCGCTGCGCGGGTTCCGAGGCCCCCGAGCGGCTACGTGTGCGCCTTACGTAGCCGCTTGGGAGTGCGTGGCTTGGCAAGGCTTGGGATTCTATTGAGAAAGCGCTGGTAGATGGCTTGACGCTTTACAGTTTCCTCCGCAAGAGTCCGCGGGAGCCCAACGAGCGAATACGCATGCGCCATCAGTATTGAATTGATGCCTACGTACGCCTACGCATGTGTCACTCGTAGTCCGGCGTAGGGTTACATTCCCCTGTGTGTCTACGTTTGTGTCATTTGTAGTCGAAGGGCGGCGCCGGGCCGGACTACTGCGCGAGGACCATGGCTACGGCGTAGTCGTCCTCGTTGGTGATGGAGACGAGCAAATCAGATACGCCGGCCTCGTCCATGGCGGCCTGGAGCCGGGCGCCCACGTTGATGTAGGGACTGCCGTCCGGCCGGCGGAGCGTCTCAACAACTCGCAGGTCAAAGCCTTCCTTCGTGAGCGGGGCCACGGCCTTGAAGACGGCTTCCTTGGCGGCGAAGCACCCGGCGAGGAACTCGGCCGGGTTGTGGCGCTCGAGCG
>CAVHKV010000228.1:0-2925 GCA_963636635.1 uncultured Bacteroidales bacterium | reverse complement strand
CCACCTTGCCAAGGTGGGGGTCGCGGGTTCGAACCCCGTTGTCCGCTCCATGAATTTGAGGGGCCGGCTGTATGCCGGCCCTTTTTCGTTACCGAATGGGCGATGTGGGTACCATAGCCACGTGCCTGCGCGCGCGGGCATGCGCCCTTCGCCCTTGGAGCTGCCTTGGTGACCATCCTGCTCATCGTCCTTGCGCTGACGCTCGCCTATGTCGTGGCGGGCCACGTCGCGCGTGCGGTGGGCTACCGCCGGGCGCAGGGCCGCAGCTTCCGCAAGCTCGCCCACCGCGGCGTGTCCGAGGAGCTCGCGCGTTCGGCCGACGCCGTCATCATCGACCGGCAGCGGCGAAGAAGCGCCAAGCGCCGGCACGACCCGGCCTATGCCAACCTCAAGACCCAACCCAAGCCGCGGCTTTCCTCCGAGCAGGTGGCGGCCCTCAAGGACGCGCGCCTCAAGGTGCGAGACGAGTGGCTCGAGCACGCCCATCCGGGTCTCTACCACTACACCATCATCTTCATGGTGGCCAGCGTCGCCGGCCTCGTGCTCGAGATGGTGTGGATGTTCGTCTCCTCCGGGCGCACCGAGTTGCGTGTGGGCCTTGTCTGGGGTCCGTTCTCGCCCATCTACGGCTTTGGTGCCTGCCTGCTCACCATGGTGCTGTGGCGTTTCCGCTCGGCCTCCAACACCCACGTCTTCGTGGTCTCGGCGCTGCTGGGCGGCGGTCTGGAGCAGACCACGGGCATGCTCATGGAAGACCTCTTCCACGCCCAGTCGTGGACCTACCTGGGGCTTCCCGACGCCATCACCCAGTGGATCGCCTGGCGCTTCATCTTTGCCTGGGGCGTGCTGGGCCTGGTGTGGTGCCGCGTGGTCATGCCCGAGGTCATCTACCGCATAGGCGAACCCACGAGCCGCGCGCAGGTCATCATCGTGGCGCTGCTCACGGCCTTCCTCGTGCTCGACATGCTGGCCACGGTGTTCTGCTTCTATCGCAAGGCCGCGCGCGACGCGGGGATTCCGCCGAGCAACGCCATGGAGCTGTATGTGGACGAGCGCTTCAACGACGACTTTATCGCCGGGCGTTTCCAGAACCTCGTGGTGGGAGCCGACCTGGAGCCGAACAAGTAGGGAAGAGCAGGGCATAGCTTGATGGGGCGTGGCCCATCTTGGGCGGCGGGGCGTGCCTAGTGCCGTTGTCGTTGTGAGGCGGGGCCATCGCCGCTAAGGGGCGGGGCATGGTCGAGTTGGGCGATTCGCTGCTGTTCTAACAATCTGGGAGTGTGGTGTTGTCTTAGGCATCCCAAATCATTGTGGATAACACTGGTTTGTCCGTGCGCTTCGCCCGTCAGACCGACGCGGAACGGCTCAAATCGCAAGGGTGACCTGCCGCGTACTCGCGCTCAAGGCGATTTGGCGTACGTAGAAGTGGCATTAGACCACCACACTTCTAGCCTTTTAGAGCCGCCGTAAGTACTTCTACCGTTGCGAAGACGGCATGTTCCACATGCTCCCACCGTCCGCCCGAGGCTTTCAGCCTCCCTTGGCGCTTTGGGCGGCGCGTGGCGGCGGCGCACACCTGCATGCAATGGGCCAAAATGGGTAGACAGACGGTAGGGCGCGCGCTATGCTGCGCGACCTCGGCTTGCGCGGCAAGGGGCTGCGCAGGCGGGCACGTCCAACGGCGCGCCGGATTGTCCGGCGCCTGGAGATAGGAAAGAACATGAACCAGAACCAGTGGCAGGGCAACGGCGTGGAGCCCTACTCTCCCTTTGAGGCGCAACAGGCCAAGAAGCCCGCGCGCCAGCTCTCCCTGCGCTCCTACGGCCTGGCGCTCACGGGCCTCGTGCTCGCGGGCTTCCTCGTGATGGGCGTCTGTGCGAGCCTCTTCACGAGCCCGACCTTCATCTTCACCCTCATGGACCACTACTTCGCGATCTCGTTCGGCAGCGCCATC
This sequence comes from uncultured Bacteroidales bacterium, assembly GCA_963636635.1. GTDB lineage: Bacteria > Actinomycetota > Coriobacteriia > Coriobacteriales > Atopobiaceae > Parolsenella. The sequence goes on along the minus strand of CAVHKV010000228.1, from coordinate 971 downwards.
CTGTCCATCGTGGGCATCGTGATGATGTCGGCCGCGCGCAAGAACGAGTCCGTCGGCCTGTCCTTGGCCGGCTACGCCATCTTCGTCCTGAGCTTTGGCTTCACCGCCGCCGCCATCACGCTGAGCTACACCTCGCAGACCATCTCCACGGCCTTCCTGGCCACGGCCGGCATCACCGCCGTCTTCGCCTGCCTGGGCATCGCCTTCCCCAACTTCTTCGCCAAGATCCAGAGCATCCTGTTCGGTGGCCTGCTCGCCGTGCTGCTCGTCTCTGTGGTGATGGCCTTCATGGGCGTCTACACCACGGCGCTCGACTACGTGGTCATCCTCATCTTCTGCGGCTTCATCGGCTGGGACTTCTACAAGGCCATGGCCGACGAGCCCACGATGGTGAACGCCGTCTACAACGCCTCGCAGCTGTTCCTGGACATCATCAACGTCTTCGTGCGCGTGCTGTCCATCGTCGGCCGTCGCAACGACTAGCCGGCCGGCCGCCACGGCGGTTGACTGCGGGTCATGTTGGCCCGGCGCCGGCAGAGGGGCGCAGGTCTCTGGCAGATGGGGGAGCGCGGCCGTCTTGGCCGTGCTCCTTTGCTATTCCGGGCCCAGCATTTTGGGGACGGCAAGCACAGAGCCCAGCATTTTTGGGACGGCAAGCACAAGGAAAGGAGGGAGTGCTACACTGCCCTCTGACAAACGGGTGCTGGCGCATGCCGGCTGAGATTGGGCCTATCGCGGTCCTGACCGTCAACCTGATCCGGGTAATGCCGGCGTAGGGACCATGAGCAATCGCTCGCTCGAGGCGCCTACGAAACACGTGGGCGCCTTTTTGGTGCCCGAAAGCGCGGGGAAGCGAACCCGTGCGGAAAGGAGCGAGCATGAACTGCTCAATTGCCATCCAGTACCTACCCATGGACGCCGCCGACGATGACGCAACTTGCGCGGCCGTGGACGCCGTCATCGCCTACATC
>CAVHKV010000227.1:0-2933 GCA_963636635.1 uncultured Bacteroidales bacterium | reverse complement strand
CACCCTCGTCGCCAGCGACACCGACCTCGCAGCCGCCGGCTGCAAGCCCTTGGCCGGGTTTGAATGGAAGGACGCCGCGCGCAAAGGCTAATTTGCATGCCCTCTTGCCCAAAGTGCCCGATTTTGCGCTATGGACAAGCGATTTACGTAAGCCAGTCGCTTCTTCGTGGTCGGAAACCCGTTAACTGAACGACTTTTGGGGAAATTTCGAGAGCACAAAAGTAGTCTCTTATTTAAACATGCAGGTAGCGCGTTTGTTAGATTATTGATGAGCAGTTTTTCCTCAAATTACTCGTTCAGTTAACGGGTTTCCGACCATCAGAACTCCTTTGAGCCACATAGATGAACCAATTGGCATCAAAGCAAACAGGCCGCGCATCCGAAAAGGGCTGCGCGGCCTGTTTGCTCAAGCTATGTAAGGTTACCTAGAGGGTAGCTCGACCAAACGCCGCGGCTACGCCCCTTCATAAGGCTGCCCGAGGAGGCAGACAACCCCACGCAACCGCACAACAACACCCTCGTCACCAGCGACCTCGACCTCGCAGCAGCCGGCTGCAAGCCCCTTGCCGGATTTGAGTGGAAAGCCGCGCAACCGAAAAGGGCTGCGCGGCCTGTTTTCCAAGCTATGTAAGGTCCGTGGGCTACATTCCCTCGGCGGCGAAGCGGCGGGCGAGGGCCTCGGGGTGGTTGGCGTACTGCAGCGCCACCTCGCGGGCGACCGTCCCCTGCTTCACGGCGTTGAACAGCCCCTGGTCCATGGTCTGCATGCCGGATGCGCCGCCAGAGGCAATCACGGAGTCGATCTGGTAGGCCTTCTCCTCGCGGATGAGGTTACGGATGGCCGTGTTCATGATCATGATCTCGAAGATGGGCACGGCGGTGCCGTCCACGGAGGGCACGAGCTGCTGGCTCACCGTGGCCTGCAGGGCCTGCGAGAGCTGGATGCGGATCTGGCGCTGCTGGCTGGCCGGGAAGGCGTCGAGGATGCGGTCCACCGTGTCGGAGGCGCTGGTGGTGTGCAGCGTGGAGAGCACGAGCTGGCTCATCTCGGCGGCCGTCACGGCGGTGCTCATGGTGTCGGCGTCGCGCATCTCGCCCAGCAGCACCACGTCGGGGCCCTCGCGCATGGCCGAGCGCAGCGCCTCGGAGTAGGTGGCGATGTCGGTGGGGACCTCGCGCTGCGTCACGATGCAGGTGCCGTGCTTGTGCACGTACTCGATGGGGTCCTCCATCGTGATGATGTGGGCCTGGCGCTGGTGGTTCATGCGGTCGATGATGCAGGCGAGCGTCGTGGACTTGCCCGAGCCGGCGGGGCCGGTCACGAGCACCATGCCGCGCGGAATCTCGGCGAGGCGCAGCACGCTCTCGGGGATGTGCATCTCGACCGGGTCGGGCAGGCCGAAGGGGATGACGCGGATGACGGCGCCGAGCGACCCGCGCTGGCGGAAGATGTTGGCGCGGAAGCGGCCCACGCCCGGCACGGCGAAGGAGAAGTCGTCGTCGTGGTTGACGTTGGTGGAGAAGATCTGCATGTCGCGGTTTGCCAGCGCGTAGACGGCGCGGACGAACTGCTCGGTGTCGGCGGGCATGAGGGGCACGTCGCTCGTGCGGACCTGCCTGCCGCTCGCACGGTAGGTAAGCGGGAGCCCCGCGACGACGAAGACGTCCGACGCATGGACGTCAATCATCTGCTTGAGAAGTTCATTGAGCTGCATGTTCTCTCCGTCCTTTATTGGGCCGTATCAGATCCGGCCCACAGGCTCTCCTGGGAATCCGGCTGGGTGGTCGTCATCTTCCAACTCGTGATGGTGTAGCCGTCGTCGCTCACGGAAACGACGCCGTTCAAGGTGCGCCCGTCGGGCGCGGAGGCGGTGAAGCTCACGTCCGAGCCGTCCATGGTGGCGCTGAGCTCCACATCGGTGGTGCCGGCGAGCTCGAGGGCGCGCTCCTGCACGCTGCCCAGCTTGGCGCTCACGGCGTCTGCCGCGTTGCCGTCCGCCGAGGCGATGACCTCGTCGATGGCGGCGACCAGGGCCTGGCCGCAGGAGTCGACCGCGTAGGTCTCGGTGGCGGCGCTCGCCTGCCTGCGCGAGAGCGCGCCGGCGGCGTTGGTGGTGGTGATGCACAGCACGGCGAGCACGGCGAGCAGCAGCACGCTCACCAGCGTGAGCAGGCTCAGAGGTCCGATGCGGACGCCGCCGGCGGTCTTGGTCTGGTTGGCCATCTACTCCACCCCGCTTACGTAGCGAGAGGCATCGAGCTCGTAGGCCGTGCCCTCGGCGTCTGAGACCGTGATGTGGGCGCGATACATCGTGCCCGCCCCGGTGGCCTCGTCGGTGACGTCGCAGGTGACGTTGAAGCTGCCCTTGCCGTTGGCGATGACGGTGAGGCCCACCGGCTCGCCGGCCGCGACGGCCGCCGGCTCGCTGGAGAACTCCTCGGCCGCGTCCTTGGCAACCATGATGGCGTTCGAGAGCCGCTCGCTGCTGGCGGCGAGCTTGCTCGAGCCGGAGAAGAGCTGCGTGAACACCGCCATGCAGGCGGCCAAAAAGACGAGCAGCACGAGTGCCTCCACCACAAACGACACGGTGGAGCGGCCGCCGCGGCCGGAACGCGCGACGCCCTGATCGGCGATTGCGTTGTTCTGTGCCATGGCTACTCGCCTCCCTGCACGTTGCGCAGGGCGATCTCTGCGGTGCCCTGGTCGGTCTTGATGGCAAGCAGCCCGTGGCCATAGGAGAACTCGAAGGTCTGGGACTCGCAGATGGCGCTGGCCTTCTGCGGGGTGTAGGCGCTGCCGGCCACGCTGTACTCCTCCACGACGTTGCCCTCGTAGAGGTAGATGCGCGTCTCGAAGGCGCCGCTCTCGAGCTCCTCCACCACCACGAGCGAACGGCCCTCGGGGCCCTCGCCCACCGCCACGCAGTCCTGCG
>CAVHKV010000226.1:0-2956 GCA_963636635.1 uncultured Bacteroidales bacterium | reverse complement strand
CCCACACGCACTCCAAGTGCGTGGTCGTGGGCGTCTCGGGCGGGCTGGATTCCACGCTGACGCTGCTCGTCTGTGCCCGTGCCTTTGACCTGCTGGGCCTTGAGCGCGCCGGCATCATCGCCATCACCATGCCCGGCTTTGGCACCACCGAGCGCACGCATGACAACGCTACCGCCATGGCCCAGGCCCTGGGCTGCGAGCTGCGCGAGGTGAGCATCGCCGCCGCGGTTCGCCAGCACTTCGCTGACATCGGCCACGACGAGGCCGACCACTCCGTCACCTACGAAAACGCCCAGGCGCGCGAGCGCACGCAGATCCTCATGGACGTGGCCAACCGCGAGGGCGGCCTGGTGGTGGGCACGGGCGACCTCTCCGAGCTGGCGCTTGGCTGGGCCACCTACAACGCGGACCACATGAGCATGTACGGCGTGAACGCCGGCGTGCCCAAGACCCTCGTGCGCCACCTCGTGCGCTATGTGGCAGACGAGGCCCGAGCGGGGGAGGACGACGCCCTGGCCGAGGTCCTTCTGGACGTGCTGGACACGCCCGTCTCCCCGGAGCTGCTCCCGGCCACCGGCGACGGTAAGATCAGCCAGAAGACCGAGGACCTCGTGGGCCCCTACGAGCTGCACGACTTCTTCGTCTACAACGTGCTGCGCTGCGGCTTTGCCCCGGCTAAGGTCTATCGACTGGCGCTCGAGGCCTTTGGCGGGCGCTATGCCGCCGGCGCCGACGCGGACGACACGGCGGTCGGCACCTACGACGCCGAGACGATCCTCAAGTGGCTGCGCAAGTTCTACTGGCGGTTCTTCTCGCAGCAGTTCAAGCGCAGCTGCCTGCCCGACGGCCCCAAGGTGGGCAGCGTGGCCGTGAGCCCGCGCGGCGACCTCCGCATGCCCAGCGACGCCGTCTGCACCCTCTGGCAAAAGCAACTCGAGGAGCTTGCGTAGGGCATGGGCAGCGTGCGGGCAACAGGTCTTTGGCGCCGCCCTAGGGCGGCCACGTTGGCTTGGAGCTTGTGGTTTGCCCTGCTTATGGGCTTGCCTCCGGTGCTGTCGCTCCCGGGCGCGTTCTCGGCCGGGGGAGTTGCCCTGGCCTTCTCGCCCACAAGGACCTGCATGGCCTTTGCCCTGCTTGCCGGCCGTGCGTTTGCGTTTGGCTGGCCTGCGGCGCGCGATCGATTTGCGCGACCCCTTCGTGCCTTTGGCGTAGTTTCGACGCTGGGATATGTGGCCTTGCTTGGCGCCTCCCTTGCGAGCGGCTTGTCGCTTGATGCTGAGATGGCCGTTTACCTGAGCTTTATTGCGACGTTCCTCTCTCTGGCCGCCGCCTTTTCCTGCGCGGTGTTCTTTCCCAATTCTGTTGACGAGGACTCTGGGGAAGGGCTTGCCCGGTCGGCGATGCTCGTGGTCGCCTTTGCCATGCTCTCCGTGGCGGCCCTCGTCCTCTCCGTTGGATTTGAACCCTGCCTTACCCTTGCGCGCTCCTCCTTTTCCGGTTTGGGCACAGCCTCAGAGGGCGAGTGGTGGCAGGTTCTTGCCTATGACTTTGCAGGTGTGGTCGGGCCGGGCGTACATCCGCTGAGGTTGGGGACACCTGGCGTCGGGATATCTCAGCTTTTTGTGTTTTGCGCATGGTTGGCGCTTGGAATCGCCGCTTCCAGTGCGGTTGGTGCGGAGGGCCTGGGTGGGGCGGCGCTTGGAGTCTTGGCATGCCGCTGGGTGGTTTCGTGTGCGGGCTTCGACGCCGCGCTTGCCGGGCCTTTGGGTCTTGCCCTGCTCGCCTTGTCCGTGACGTTGCTGCTAACCACGTCGTTATGGGGCAAGAAAGCCGTGGCTGTCGAGGGTGAGCCGGGGGAGAACCTTCGCGGCGCGGGTTTTGACGCCGTGTTCAGCGTGCTTTCGTCCCGCGAGCGCGAGGCGGTCGAGGGCCGCCTTCAAGGTCTCTCTTCATCCGAGATTGCCCAGAACATGGGAATCAAGCCTTCGACCGTGAGAAACCTGCAGGCCAGGGCCCTCACCAAGCTTGATGTGACCTCGTTCGATGACCTCTGCGCAGAGTGGCAGCTTGACCGAGGGCGATCGTTGGGCGCGGAAAAGGGAGAGCCCGCCACATCGATGTCTGCCCTTCTTGGGTTCATCGCTTGCCTGTTGTTTGTTCTTCTGCTGTTGAGGCTTTTTGCGGGCGGCGCTTGGACTTGTCAGGCGCTGACCGGAGAAGTGGTCGTTGCTGCCTCGCTGCTCGCCTTTGGTTCGGCACTTTTGGAGCGCGACCGGTGCTCCGAAGACCCGGTCATTTCTGCGGCGTGGGTGTTGCTGGCTCTCCAGCTGGGTCTTTGCTTAGCGGTGCTCACAAACGGCGAAAAGAGCTTGTCGCCGCTGGCCTTGGCTTTGGCATTGGCCTGTTTGGTCATCGAGCTCGTCCTTGTTTTGCGCGGACGGCATGCTAGCGCCTGGGGCGTGACTGTCTGGGGCTTTGCATGCTTTGTGGGACTGGGTCTTGTGCTTGGCGCCTGGATTTCTTGGCCGCTGGCGACCGGCCAGGGGATGTTGCTGATAAGGGAGCGAGCCTCCGGCGTCATCGGTCTCTCCGCGATTGCTGGCTTCGTGTTCGGGGCCGTTCTCCTTCTCGGGCTTGTCTCGGCCTCCTACGTGAGTCTTGCGTGTCGCTCGCATGAGGAGCTTGAGGCCATGCGACGGAACGGCGAGTCTGGTTTGGAGTTTCGCACCAAGGCATTCCTTGCCAGTCGCGGGCTCAATAAAACCCAGGTAGACGTTGCATGGGCCGTCATGGACGGCATGGGTCGAGAACAGATCGCCAAGCGGCTCTGCCTGTCAACCGGCGCCGTCAACAGTGCCAAGCGTGATGCCTACCGGCTGCTCGGCGTCCATTCCGCGGCCGAGCTCATCAACCTGGCCCTTCGTGTCATCAAGTAAAAGTAGGGGACGGAGTCGAT